>CAZNKA010000090.1:0-6054 GCA_964573495.1 uncultured Acidiphilium sp.
TTATTTTGAGTATATATCTACGCAAGGTATATCCAACCGTTTGTATCTCGATTACCTAAAAGCGTGCAATTATTTGGGCTTGAATATGACGGAAGATAAAAACCGTTATCCGCACGATTTTAAGCGTTGGCACGATATCCGCATCGACGAATAATGTACAAAGTATTTTCACAGCACGTCTTTGCCTGCTCAGCATATTCGGTTTTGCCTCCGTTTTCCCATTCTTCTTTTGTCCAACAGACGTAAACGGGCCAGAAAAGGATATCTTCGCCTAGAGAAAATCGTTCGGGATACTCCCAAATATCGCCGCAAAGACCTATTACGCATTTTTTGCTTTTATAGTCAAAAACATCGACAGATGAACCTTCTTTATAGTGTTCGTCTGTTTTTTCGTAATTTTTCCACCCTCTCGAAATACGACGGTAGTTATGAACGATTTTACCGCCGGCAATTAGCGCACAAGATGAATAGATAGCGCCCTGTTCCAACTCGTTATATCCGAACAGAACGTCAATTTCGATTTCTTTCGTTAAATCTTTTATTAATACAAACTCACGCGATGAAGTTGTAAGCGCTATTTTCTTATCATCTTCATACTGCCATGAAAGTGCATTGAAGCCTTGCAAAAAAGCTTCTCCGAAGCAAACAATGTCTGCCCCTGCCGTTTTTGCCTGCCTCATATAGAGCTCCATTTGCGACAGATTATATGTTATATCTCGGTCAACGATTCGTGCCGCGACAAGTGCAATTTTCATAGTTGAATCAAAACCTTTTCAAATTATTATTTTAGTCTAATACAAAAACAGAAGACATCCGACCAAGGTTGAATTTCTTCTGTTTTATAAAAATATTGCCAGTACTTGCCGATTTCGTAATTTTTCTTATATTACTACCGACACACAGCTTTTATGCTCCGATTTTTTCATATTTGTTTATTCATCGTTATTTTCGATTTTTGCAACTTTTAAAGTTTTTGCCGCCTTTTCTTTATTTAATAGATAAATTTCTTCGGTAGCAAGAGCTATTTTCGTAATTACGTCGCGATTGGTGAGAGGATACGTCCAATAGTTATCGTCGTCGGTGGTTATATCCAAAACGTCACCGCCGTAACGATAAGCGTATTCTATATGAACGCTTTCTTGCTCGCAACCTTCTTTTTTAAGCACGAAAGGTTGCCCGTAAGCCACGCCGCTTAAAGTCATCCCGGTACAATCTTGAACAAAATGCCCCGTGCCTTGCTTTATAAACCCGCGAGCGTTTGGCATAGTATCTATGCGAACGTCGTCTTCTATGTAATAAGTACCCGAACGGACCTCGTTGCGAACGTTTTCGCGCTCCCACTTAAACCAATCGGGAATATGCGAAAATTCGGTTACGCCGTCCTCGGCAACAAGCTCGCCGTATTCCGTCATTTTATAGCGCTTTTTACAAGCTTCGCACCAAAGTGTATCGCCTTCCGAATACATTTGATGCTCGGTTTTGCAATGCGGGCATTGATATAAAAGCGAATGCAACCCTTCCGCCCTGTTTTTATGGTCTATTTTAATTTTATTTTCTTTTTGCCAAGCAAAATCGTCATAAACGAAAGCTTCGCGTATACGGGCGTTTATTTCGTCTACGGATAAAGTTTTAACTTCTTCCGCAGTAACGATTTGCGTAAAATCGGCTTCGACGTGAGTTCTTTTATTTTTCTTATTCCATTGCGGGCAAGTAATAAAGTTACCTTTTAAATTGGCAACGACTACCGGCACTTTTAAAAGCTTCATTACCTTGCCTAATGAATCGGGCAAAAACGAAGTGCTTCCGTCTAATGAATAACGAGCTTCGGGATACATATAAAATACCGTTTTAAGCGTTTCCAAACAATATTTCATGTTTTTTATGAGCTGTAAATCTTTGGTAAATTTACGCTTACCTATGCAACCTAATCTGCGCATAAGCCATTCTGTATAATCGTGAAAAGCTTCTATGCTGGCAACGTTATTGATTTTATGCGGATGCAACGCTATGAAAGATATTTCGAAATCGACTATCGAAGCGTGGTTTGAAAGCACGATATAAGGCGGTTTTAACCCTTCCATATTATGATATCTGCATTTGAATTTTCGCGCTTTTAAGTCTATTAAACTGATTAATTTTGCAATGGGTCCCCAAAAAGGCGAAAGTTTCATGGGCTTACGTTTAAAATCAAAACGTTTTATTGTTTTTTCCATTTTTCTATCTCCGTTATTAGGCATTTGTTTATCATTTGCTTAATAATTTAAATTTTTCTTAAAGTAAAGAGGTCAAAAAGAGCAATCTTTTAACCCCAACGAACATATGATACAGCATTTGCAGAAATTTGTCAACGATTTTTTATAGCCGAATTCATTTTATTGCTAACGGTGCGCCCGATATGGTCGTTCGAGTAAAAAAAAATTTAAAAAAGCCACAAACAAGCACTCGCTAAACGATTTGTTTTTTATTTGATTTTTTTATAAAGCAAGCAATGGCAATAGCCTTCGAAGTTTTCGTCGGCTATTTGCTCCCTGAATTCTTTACACATGCACTTCGTTTCGGGCGTGCGTTCTCTGCGACACGGGCAGTATCCGCCGGTTTTTTTAAGCCCCTCCTGAACGGTTTTTACTACGTCTGCATTTTCGTTAAAAACAATTTTCATTACACGTTCTCCCAAAATAATTTACTACGATTTTACTATATTTAAAGCCAAACTGTCAAATTTTTTTACGGCACAAGCAAAAAGTTTTGATTTTTCCCGCGCAATATGTTACAATGTATGCAAAGTTTTTAAAAGGAATAAAAAATGAAATTATTAATAGCTTCGGATATTCATGGCTCCGCATATTACGCCCAAAGCATAGTTAATCTTTATAACGAACTCAACGCGGATAAACTTCTTCTGTTAGGCGACGTTTTATATCATGGTCCGCGAAACCCGCTTCCTCGCGATTACGAACCTCAACGCGTTGCTAAAATTTTTAAAGAAATGGCAAACAACATTATTTGCGTGCGAGGCAATTGCGATGCCGAGGTAGACCAATTGGTTTTACCGTTCAACGTTTTATGCGAAACTGCGTTCGTTTACGTTAGCGACGACGTAAAACTTTATTTAACGCATGGGCATAAATTCAACCCCGAAAATCCCCTGCCTATGCCGGAAGGTTCTATAATGCTTTTCGGGCATATTCACGTTCCCGTCGATAAAACGATAAACGGCATAAGATTCTTGAACCCCGGCTCGGCAGCACTGCCAAAAGACGGAACTAAAAACTCTTGCTTGTTTTTTAACGGAAAAGAATTCGAATTTAAAGAACTTATATAACGCAAATAAAAACCACTCGACAAAATGCCGAAAACGGCAAACAGTCGCGCGGTTTTTTTATTATTTCGCATCTGATTTAATCACAACTTTCCGGTAAACAAAGCCTTTCAAAAGCTTCGCTAAGCATAGAAGAGTGAAATTCTTCATCCATTGCGATTCTGCATAAAAGCCCTTTGAGCGATTCGTTCGACGAACATTCCGCCGCTCGATAATACGCACGCGCGGCTGCGTTTTCTGCCTCGATATCGTTTTTTATCATTTGTTCTAAATTTTTTTCGTAATCGGGATACCCGCCCGAAAACCAATTATACTTACCCGCAAAAACGGGATCCCCGCCAAACTCCGCAATCGCCGATGACAGCAATTCTATATGCTTCATTTCTGCTATCGCTAACCCCACAAAAATCTCGGCTAAATGCTCGAACTTTTTTTTAGATAAAACATGCTGATAAACGTACGTGAAAGTTGCAGATAATTCCGAAGCTCTGCCGGCGTATAAATCGTATAATTCCAACAGCTCGCGTTCTCCGATTTCCCCGCAAACGGCGGGATACGGCATGTTTACGTTATAGTTTTCAAACATAATGTTCTCCTACGCAACGGACGTAAAACATTATATGCAAAAAAACTTTAAATGTTGATTATCACAGTCGTCAGCACAGTATTTCGTAAAGCTCGTTAAGCGAATTAATGATGTAATTCGCCTTATATTCGTCGGGAAGCGCGGCGTTATTTTTGTTAAGCCAAACGCAATCCAACCCGCTTTGATTCGCTCCTTTCACGTCGCCGCTTAAAGAATCGCCGATTACAACGGCTTTTTCTTTATTAAATCCGTCAATACTGCGCATAACAACATCAAAAAATTTAGTCGAAGGCTTTTCGTAGCCGATCTCGTCGGATATAAAAACTTTTTCAAAAAAAACTTTTAAAGGCGAACGAGAAATTCTGCCGTTCTGCACGAAATCGACGCCGTTCGTAATTAAAAAAATACGTTTTCCGCGCCTATTTAATTCGGTTAAAAGCGGCAAACTTTCTTCAAAAGCTAAACTTTCTTCGGATAAAGCGTGCAAGTATTCGTCGTTTAAATCGGCGGCACGCTCCGAAGATACACCCAACGCGCTTAAAAAAAATTCGAAACGGCGAACGAGCATGCGCCGTTTTTCTACTTCCCCCTTTTCGAGCAAATTCCAATGTTCGTCGTTAATACGCTTAAAAAGAATATAATTTTCTTCGGTAAACGGAACTCCGTATTTTGGCACTATTTTTGAAAAAGCCTTTTTTTCGGACACGTCGAAATCAAAAAGCGTTCTGTCTGCATCGAACAACAAAATATCGTAACTCATACGGCTATTTTACCATTTTTTAAACTTTTTTGCAAGAATTTAATTTGCAATAGTTTAATTATAGTTTATGCAGTTGACGTTAACTTCCGTTACCAAAGAAGTTAATATAGAATCTTTAAACGCGGCATATTTTTGCGGCGAATATCTATAAAGATTTTCTTTTAATTTTAACAAATCACAATTATTTTCTTTTGAAAAATAAATAATCTCGTTTACGGTTTTTTTCATTTTTTCTTCAAGCGCGATAATTTCGTTTTCGCTTAACCGCGAAGTTTTTTGCATAACGCTTTGTGAAGGAACGTCTTGCTCTTCACGCTTACAAACCAGTTTTAACGACACCTCCAGCACCGGAACACCGTTTTTAACCGTTAAATTCAATTGGGAAAAATTATTTACGACGGCTACGTATATCTCGTCTTCGTTTTCGCTTAACTCTTTGCTTTCGTTTATCGTAACGTAAGATTCATGCACCTTTTTAAAAAGTAAATTGTAGCAAAGCGTTTGCTCTCCGTTTAACGTGCCGGCATTTTTACCTTCCGAAAAAATTACGGACGAGCGCGCGTCAAAAACACAGCGTTTCTTTTCGGAATCTTCACTGTTTTTACCCGCCGCGCTACCGCCGCCCGCACTGCCGTTACCCGAAGCCTGAACGAACATTGCGCCGTATTCCGAATTAAAAGCTTCGTTTTCAGCCGCGTTTTCAACGTTTTCGCCTTCTTCGTTATTTCCGTCGTCCTTCTGCTTATCCTTTGTTTCGATTAGTTTTATAAGCGGCAAATAGCAAAATCGCGAAACCGAATAATTTTTAGCGCAAAAATCTCTTACGTCGGTAAGCATAACCGAATTCGCCCTGTTTACGTTTCGCAACAGAATTTTTTGAAGAGCGAACGACGATACGAAATCGAGAGGCGTGGTAGATTTTAAAATCTCGCTTGCTTTTTGTTCGCATGCGGCTAAAACTGCGGAATTTTGAAATTTAGTTGACGATAAAAAATATTCGGCAATACCCACGGCATTCGTTTCGATTACCCCCTTCCCGAACAATATCAGATTGCAAAACGAAAGCTCGGGATACCACCCGCTTTGCTGCGCGATTTTTTCTATTCCTTCGTAAACCGTTTTTCCCGACGAGGTTATAACGGCGTCTGTATTGCCCGCCGAATAATCGCCCGCTTGCGGAACTGCAATCTGCGCCGTTATTTCATAAGCGTCGTTGTCATAATCCACTCCCAAAGCGACTATTATTGCCGTTTTTTCAATATCTATCAGCTGAAAATCGTTAGTAAAGTATAACAGCGCAACGAATCCGAAAACGATAACCAATATTTTTGCCCTTCTATAATTCATGAATAGTTTTCCCCTTTAATTTGCGATTTTGTTTTTCTAAAG
>CAZNKA010000091.1:0-6018 GCA_964573495.1 uncultured Acidiphilium sp.
CGAACGGCAAGCACTCCGGCTATCGCGACGCGCTGTTTTTGCCCGCCCGAAAGAGCGGCGGCTTCGCTTTTTTTGAAAGCGAGCATGTCCACGGCGTTTAACGCTTCTTCTATTCTGTTTTCGATTTCAGAACTTTCGACGCCCAGATTTTCGGGCCCGAAAGCTACGTCGTCTTCTACGATGGTGGCAACCGTTTGGTTATCCGGGTTCTGAAAAACCATTCCTACGTTAGCGCGAACTGTGAATAAGTTTTTAGAATCCGAAGTTTTTGTTTCCAACACGCTCACGACACCCGAAGATGGCACGAGTAACCCGTTTATCAGCCTTGCCGCCGTGCTTTTTCCGCTGCCGTTTGCACCCACTAACGCAACGAACTCGCCTTCGTTTATACTAAAACTTAAACCGTTCGCCGCTTTTCGAGAGCTACCTTCGTAACAAAAATCTACGTTTTCTAATTCAATAATTTTCATTTTTTTAGCGAGCGATAAATCGAATTTTTCGCGCGTTCGACTTGTTTGGGGCGCAAATATCGATTCTTTTTATAACTATCTTTTATTAGTATAGCATTTTAAGTTTAATTTTTCAAGCGTTTTGCCGCGTTTAAACGATATAACGAAATAATAAAAAATTTAAATTTTGTTTTTGACAAAAAAACCAATAAAATCGAACCGAAAACTAAAAAAAGCCGAACGACTTTTTTTAAGCCTTCGACTTTTTATACTCTTTAAGTTTTTTAAGTTATTTTAAATATCTGTTAAGCTCTTCTTCCGTCGGCAAATAATTTCTTATTTCATAAGAAGCAACCCCTATTGGCGCAGTCGTTGATTTTAACGACCATTCCACGGAATACTTGTCTTTCCCTTTACAAAGCAATAAACCTATCGTCGGATTGTCTTGTTCTTTTTTCATAGTTTCGTCTACGGCAGTAACGTAAAACTGTAACTGACCGATAAAATCCGGCTTAAAGTCAACGTTTTTCAACTCCACGACAACATAACATCGCAATTCTAAATGATAAAAAAGCAAGTCTATTAAATAATCGTCGTTCAGGGTAGAAATCCTATATTGATTTCCGACGAAAGAAAAACCCTTACCTAACTCAAGCAAAACCGCTTTTATTTGCTCAAGCATTGCTCTTTCTATATCTTTTTCTACGATTTTTTCTTTTAACCCCGCAAGCTCGAAGATATACGGATCTTTAATGATATCACGAGAAAGTTCGCTCTGCGCCGACGGTAATCGGCTTTCATAATTTGTCAACTTTTTAGACGAATCGGCTTGCCTTTCATATAATTGTAAATCGATTTGATGTTCCAAAACAACTTTACTCCAACCGTTTTCAATACATTTTTCTGCATACCAAACGCGCTTGTTCAAATCTTTTACTTTTTCAATCAATATAAAATTATGCGTCCAAGGCAAATTTGCCACTGCCGGTGGCAAATTTGATAAATCGCCGTACGTTACGTAAAACTTGTGCATTCTTGCAAGATTTCTCGTCGAATATCCGTCAGCATCAGGAAATTCCAATTTTAAATGATTAGACAATTCGTTAATAAAACCATTGCCGTATTCGGCGTTTTCGTCTATAATTTTCCCGATTCTGAAATACATCTCGATAAGCTCTCTGTTTGCAGTCGTTAAAACACGATTTCTCGTTTGAATTATATCCGTTTTTATTTGTTCGATGACCGAAACGATACTAGTATCGATTTTTTTCATATCTGCCTTCTCCGTTAGTTTTTGGAATCGTAATTATATTGTATCATAAAATTTGATTTTTTTCAATTGCTTTCACATTACGTTTATGCTAATCCGCTTCCACTTTCATTATTCAACGTCGGTTAGTGTTCCGATAAAGAAAGGAATATTGTTTTCGCAATCGACGAGCATATACACGAACGGTCTGTTAAGATATATATACTTAATAACTTCGGGTGGTCCCGCGGAACCGGCCGGTGTGTCGATTACGGTTACTGCACCCGCTTTGGTTCCTTTTTCCGCAACCGAAATAAAAGTTTTATGAATGACTTCGGAAATAAAAATATTTCCGTCGCTCGAAAAACCCAAGCCGTTGAAATCGGCGGTTTTCCAATCGAACGCGTTTACCATGCCCATACCCTTTAAAACGTCGGACATTTTTACGGTATATCCCGTTTCGAATTTAGGTATGGACGTATAAACGGCGTCTGCTCTCTTCGAATTAGAAAGCGTTTCTCTTAGCGACCGCCCGCTTAAAGACGCAACGTATTCGGATACGCTTACCCCCTCGTTGGGAAGCATTGCCACGAACGCGTATTTACGCCCCGAATAATATTTTTTAAAGCCGATTGCTTTTTCGTCTTCGAGATAATAATATTCGCCGCCGTACATAAAATCGACGTTGCGTTTGGTTCCGTCCTCTTTTACGAACTCGCCGCTTCGCACCTGCGGTTTTTCGTAAATACTAGCCCATTCCGCGTCGAAAACCAGCGCGTTAACGAGATAAGTAACAGATTCTTCGGAAATTTTATCTAAGACTCTAGGAATCGTTCCGTCGGTTTTTTGGTTAACCCAGTTGTTTATATCCTTTAAAGTTTGGGCGTCGAACGGAGCTTTATAAACGTCCGCGCCGTAATAATTCGCGTTGGTTTGCAAAAAAGCTTGATTAATCGTGAAGTTTTCGGCGTCTTTAAACCAAACGGAGTTCGCCACGCCGAGTTTATATTTTTCGCCTTGCGGCAATTTTTGCATATAACTATACAAATAACTATTAAGTTCTTCGATTGACATTCCGAAAAGCTCTTCCATTTGGGTAAGAGTTTCGCCGCCGGCTCCGTTTGCCGCCATGGCGAGCGCGTAAAGCACGGACAAGGGCGAAATAAGCGTGTTCTGCCCGCTCTTTTCGTTAGCCTTAAACAAACGAACGGCAAAATCGGCAACGGCTAAGTTGCCCGAAGATAAATCGTCCGAAACGCTTACGCTTTGCGGCGTAATACCGGACATCAAATCGGTAGCTTGCACTTTTGTATCGACGCAAGCGGCGTTAAAAGTTAGGGCGCACGCGCAAAGCATGCTTAAAACAACCGAACTTACACGTTTAGTTTTCATTTTTTCCTCCTTAAAAATCATTTAGTTCGACTTTGAAAAATCAATTCGGCAAAGCCTTCCATTTTTCGGTGCCCGTAATTTACTAAAAAATTTTCGTTAACCGTTGAAGAATCGAACCATTAAAGTTTTAGCGGCGATTAAGCCTTGTTTTTTTGAATTTTTTTACCGCTTGCGCCAAATACGTTTAACAAAACGTAAACCGAAAGCAAAACGACGATTGCCGCGCAAACGACGGCATACATCGCTCCCACGCTAACCGAATTGCCGAAGAAATACAAATTGCAGTCCACCGAATCTTTCACCGCTTCGACGACTTCGGCGGGCACGCCGCAATCAGCCATTTTGCCGAACGCGCCGCGCATGGCGTGGTTGCGAATCAGCGACGTTCCGTACGTTCCGGGTAAAAATCCTATTACTTTTTGAAGACCTTCGCTAAAAGACGAAATAGGCATATACGCCCCGCACAAAAAGCCGTAGCAAGAACTTACTATCGTTCCGACGGCGGAAATTTGCCCTTGCGTGGATAAAAAGAAGTTTATTACGGAAGACAGCGCGCTCCCGAACAAAACCACCAAAACAACGTCCAGCACGATTAAAAATACGTCCGCAACGGACATGCACCAACCCGTTACAGCCACGTAAATCAAGCAAATAGCAAGCCCCGCAAAGCATACTATAAGCGAAGAAATCAAGTTAGCCGCATAGTATCCTACGCTTAGCGTTTGCGGTTTGACGGGCGAAATGCGCAAGTCTTTTATAGCGCCGCTGACTTTATCCTGAACCATTAAAAAGTTCGAGCAAAAGGTTACGGTAACGCACGAAACGGCTAAAATAGAAGACACGACTTCGCCCCCTATCAATCCGTTTATTACTTCTTCGGGCAAAGAAAAGCCTTGCGGCATCGACGAATTAAAGCTGTCGCGATATACGTTGCCCAAAAAAGTTACGTATAAAATAAGTAAAATTCCCGGCGTTATAAGCGAAACGAAAAACATCGCTTTATCTTTAAAAAACAGCTTTACGTTCCTTTTTATCAGCGTTGAAAGAGTTTTCATTTTTCGCTACCCCCTAATTTTTTACCGGTCGCCGCCAAGAATACGTCGTCCATTTTGCCTTTTATTATTTCGTAATCGTCGAAAACCGACGGATTTTTAACTATAAGCTCGGTGGCGGCTTTGGTGTTCGGAACGAAAATGCGATGGCCGTCTTTGGTCTTTTCGTATTT
Organism: uncultured Acidiphilium sp.; assembly: GCA_964573495.1. GTDB lineage: Bacteria > Bacillota > Clostridia > Christensenellales > Borkfalkiaceae > HGM11416. Next base: position 4,316 of record CAZNKA010000091.1, read on the forward strand.
AACGCCCAAATCTTTTACGCTTTGCTCGTCTGCCCCGTAAAGGGAAATATAGTCGCCGGTATACGCGTTTTTAAGGTCGAGCGGGGTGCCTTCGGCAACTATTTTCCCGCTATCCAAAATAACGACGTAATCGGCTTCGGCGGCTTCTTCCATATAGTGAGTGGTAAGAAAAACCGTCATTCCGCGCGTTTTTTTAAGGTCGTATATAACTTCCCAAAGCGTTTTGCGCGTTTGCGGATCCAATCCCGTGGTAGGCTCGTCTAAAATCAAAATTTTAGGCTCGTGCAAAAGCGCGCGCGCGACGTCTATGCGCCTGCGCTGCCCGCCCGAAAGCTTGCCGACGGCGCGGTTTTGCAGATTCGCGAAATCGAGAGTTTTTGCAAGTTCGTTAAACCTATCTTTAAATTTTTGCCCCGTAATTCCGTAAAGCGCGGCGCGACTTTCGAGATTATCGTAAACAGAAAGCGAAGAATCCAGCACGGAATTCTGAAAAACAACGCCTAACTCGCGCTTAATTCCGTTTGCGTCGTCGTCTAAATCGCGATCGTCGATTACTATTTTCCCGCCGTCTTTTAATAGCTGCCCGCACATAATGTTTATGGTGGTGGACTTACCCGCACCGTTGACGCCCAAAAACGCGAACAACTCGCCCTTTTTTACGCAAAAACTAAGGTTTTGCACGGCTTTTACGTCGCCGAAGCTTTTGTTTAAATCGCTGATTTTAATTATATTTTCCATAAAAATTCTCCTTACGTTTTTTTGCTTACGCTTGCGCTTTTACTATCGCTTTCGTTTTCTCTTTCGTATTTGTTTTTTAAACCGATATACATATCCGTAAGCGTTTTGCTTATAAGTTCTTCGCCCCAATCGTAAAAATCGGTAGCGAGCATTACGGCTACGCCGTGAACGTAAGTCCACATTTCAAGGTAAAATAACGCCGCTTGCGACTTCGTTATGCCGCCTACTTGCTTTAAAATAAGTTCGGAAAGCATTTCGGCTTCGGAAGCAACTTTATTTTTCTCTTCGTTCGTTCTGTCACGCATAAACAAAAGTTTGAACAACTCTTTTTCTTCGCGAGCGAAGCGAATATACGCCATTCCGCTAGCCTTATACGGCGGGTATTTTCCGCTTGCCATATCTTCTTTTAAATAACTTCGATATAACTCGTCGGCGGCTACGATAACGCTTTGCTTTAACTGCGCCATATCTTCGAAATACCCGCAAATCGGGCGGTACGACGTGCCGAGCTCAGCCCCGACAGCGCGCGCCGTTACGGCTGAAAAGCCCTTTTCGCGCGTTACGTTAAGCGCAGCTTCGATTATTTGTTGTTTAGTGAATAAAAACTTTCGCGCCATAGGTTTAGCTCCGTTGCGTTACATTGGTAACTTTATTATATCATCGAACATAAAGCATGTCAAGCGCATGTCAAGCGCATTACGAATTTTTTTTAAACTATTTAATTTTTTTACTATTAAATATTTAACAAACGTTTTTTCTGTTTTTTGATATTTAAAAATTTCGTGTCAGATATTTTAATTTTTCTTTATACTCCTTCAAAACGAAAAACGGCGGGGACTTTGTTTTGTCCGCGCCGCTCGGTTTATCTTAGAAAACCACTCGCTAAGCGAGCGGATAAAAAACTTTAGCTATATGCTTATAAAAACATTGTCATATAAAAAGGAATATACGTTATATTTCCTTCA
>CAZNKA010000092.1:0-2143 GCA_964573495.1 uncultured Acidiphilium sp.
AAGCGCTAGATTTAATCGAAAGCGGAAAAGCCGTGTTCGAAAAACAGAACGAAGCTTTGGCAACTCACGTTCGAATGCTTAAAAAGGAAGACGGATTAATAGATTTTTCGCTTACTTCAAAAAAAATATGCGATTTCGTTCGCGGAATGAACCCTTGGCCTTGCGCTTTCACTTATTTAAACGGAAAGGCGTTAAAGGTTTTTAAAGCCGAAAAAACTTCGTGCGCCGCGGCTATCGTGCCGGAAACGCCGTGCGGTTCGGTACTTTGCGCCGATAATAAAAACGGGCTTATAGTAAAAACTTCGGACGGCTGCGTTCGCCTTCGCGAAGTGCAAACAGAGGGCGGAAAACGAATGGAGGATACCGTGTTTTTGCTCGGTCATAAAATCGCGATAGGCAGCGTTTTAGGCAAGTAATTCCTTTTTTAAATTAAAAATTTTGCAAAAATGATAAATACTTTTTACGATTCGTATAGAATTTTAACGCGCGTTTACGGCGAAGGTTCGTTTTTAAAGCAAGCGATAAAAAGCGAAACGATAGAGCCTTTAAACCGTTCTGCCGTTATAAAAATATGCTACGGCGTACTAGACGAAGATATAACTTTAAGCTACTACATCTCGCTTTTATGCGATAAAAATCCGAAGCTTCCGGTGCGCATTATTTTAAAAATCGCGCTTTATTGCATAGTTTATTTAAACAAAGCGCCTTACGCCGTAACCGACAGCGCCGTGGAGCTTTTAAAAAAGCTGGGCAAAGGCGGCGCAAGCGGGTTTTTAAACGCGGCTTTGCGCAGATTTGCTTCTTCGCGCGAAAAATTCGTTTTGCCCGACGGCGACGACGATAAATCGCTCTCCGTTAAGTATTCTTATCCCGAATTTTTGATTAAAGAGCTTAAAAACGATTACGGGCTAAACGCCGCGAAAAAAATCGCCGAATACAGAAATTCTCAAACGTTTTTGCGCTTTTCTTCGCAAGAATCGGGCGAAAATTATTTAAACGAGCGCGGGTTAGAGTATAAAAAAACGCCGCTTAAAGGTTGTTTTTCGCTTAAAAATTTTGTGCGCGATTATAAGTTTTCAGAAGGTGCTTACACCTATCAATCGATAGGTTCCGTTGCGATTTGCGCCGCGATAGAAGGCGGCGAAAGCCTTTTGGATTGTTGCGCCGCACCCGGGGGTAAAAGCGTTTTGCTTTCCGAAAAGTTTAAAAGCGTTACTTCGTGCGACGTTTATCCGCACAGAGTTAAGCTTATAGAGCAATACGCAGAAAGAATGAACGTCGAAAATATTTCCGCGCGCGAAGCCGACGCAACTAAAAAAATCGACGAATTCGTTCGCGCGTTCGACGTGGTTTTGTGCGACGTTCCTTGCAGCGGCTCGGGCGTTATGTGCGAAAACCCGGATATGAAAATAAACCGCGATTATTCGTCGATTGCGGAGCTTAACGATTTACAGCTTAAAATAATAAAAAACTGTTTTAATTACGTAAAAAGCGGCGGCGAGCTGTATTATTCCACGTGTAGCGTTTTGCGCCGCGAAAACGACGGAATAATCGAAAAATTCGTCGGCGACGAAAAGAATGCCGAAATAGCCGAAATAAATTCGCCGCTTATGCATGAAAAAACGAAATACGGCTTGCAATTTTTGCCGCATATAAGCGAAGGCGCGGGCTTTTATATTTGTAAAATCAAAAAAACGTGAAAATGAAAGTATTATACGATTTATCTTTAAGCGAGCTCGAAGCCGAAATGCAAAAGCGCGGGCAACCCAAATATCGCGCCGCGCAAATTTACGCGGGGCAGGTTAAAGGCAGAGCAATAAGCGAAATAGCCGCTGTTCCCGCAAAATTAAAGCAAGAACTTTTGCAAGAATACTGCGACGCGCCCGTTAAAATTTTAAAAAAACTTACCTCGTCCGACGGAACTGTAAAATACGTTTTGGGTCTGAGCGACGGAAACGTCGTCGAAGGCGTTTTGATGAGCTATAAATACGGCAGAACTCAGTGCGTTTCGACGCAAGTCGGGTGCCGCATGGGCTGTAAGTTTTGCGCGTCGACTTTAGGCGGCTTGGTTAGAAATTTAACCAAAGGCGAGCTTTTGTTTACCGTCGCGCTGGTTAACCGCGACGCGCTCGAAAGCGAAAAA
>CAZNKA010000092.1:2243-5901 GCA_964573495.1 uncultured Acidiphilium sp.
AAAGCGAAAAAGGCGAAAAAAATGAAAAAAACGCTTTAAAAGGCGAGCAAAAGCCGTCCGCTTGCGGCGAAAAACGCGGCGTTACGAATATCGTTTTGATGGGCAGCGGCGAGCCGCTCGATAATTACGATAACGTGGTTGCTTTTTTAAAAGAGCTTGCTCTCCCCGAAAATTTAAACGTAAGCCCGCGAAACGTAAGCCTTTCTACCTGCGGCTTGGTCGATAAAATGCGTAAGCTTGCCGAAGAAAATCTGCCGTTGAATTTAACCGTTTCGCTTCACAGCGCGTTCGACGAAAAACGCAAAAAAATAATGCCCGTCGCAAACGCGTATTCGATCGCCGAAATATTAGAGGGTTGCAAAAACTATTTTTCAAAAACCAAGCGCCGCTTTATTTTCGAATATTCGCTCGTTCGCGGCGTTAACGACGGCTCTAAAGACAGTGCCGAGCTTATAAGAATTTTGCGGGGGCTTCCGTGCCACGTTAACTTAATCCGCTTAAACGAAGTTAAAGAAACGGGGCTTAAAAAGACCGCCGACGCCCGCGCTTACGAATTCTGCGAAGAATTAAAAAAGGGCGGCTTATCCGCAACGGTAAGGCGGCTTATGGGCAGCGATATAGAGGGGGCATGCGGGCAACTCCGCGCGAGCTATATTAAAAACGAAAAAAACGACGATAAAGCCGATGAATAAGCGAAATTAAAGAAAATAAACGAAAGGAGAAACGCGTTATTAAAGGGCAAATAATAAGTGCGAAAAGCGATAAATTCACCGTGTTTTTTGCCGATAGCGGCAACGAAACTACGCTTAACGCGCGCGGAAAACTTAAATTTAAGGGCGGCGAGCTTTTAACGGGCGATTTCGTTGAAGTCGAAAACGGCGCGATAACAAAACTTTATCCGCGCAAAAACCGATTTTTTCGCCCCAACGTTTCCAACGTAGACGCGCTTTGCGTATTGTTATCTTCTTCTCCCGTGCCGGACGAGCTTATGGCGGACAAAATGTTTTTAACCGCCGCGTATTACGGCGTAGAGTGCGCTTTGATAGTAAGTAAAACCGAACTAAGCGGAGATTTATATCAAAAAATCAAAAACGGTTACGGCGAAGCGGTTAAAAACATATTCGGAGTTTCTTCGTTCGAAAAAACGGGCTTAAAAGAGCTTGCAAATTTTTTGCGCGGCAAAAACGTTATGCTCGCGGGGCAGTCCGCAGTGGGCAAAACCACGCTTATAAACGCGCTTTTCGGCACGGATTTTAAAACGGGCGAGCTTTCCGATAAGCTTAACCGCGGCCGGCATACCACAACGTTTTCGCGCATAATACGCTCTGAAGACGGGCTTGCCGTATACGATACTCCCGGATTTTCGGAATATTCGGCAGACGTGCCTTTATCGGACGTGCCGACTAATTTTCCGCCGTATGAAAATTATTTGGGCAAATGTAAATTCAACACTTGCACCCACACGGGCGAGCCGGGCTGCGCCGTCGCCGCGGCGGCTAAAGCGGGCGAGCTTTCGCCTGCGCGTTACGAACGTTATAAAATTATTTATTCGCTTATAAAATCGGAGAAAAATAAATATGAAAAGTAAAAACATACTCATCGCGCCGTCGATACTTTCTGCGGATTTCGCTCAAATGGGCAGCGCCGTCGACGCCGTTTGCGCGGCGGGCGCCGATTATATTCATTGCGACGTAATGGACGGCGTTTTCGTTCCGAACATTACTTTCGGCATTAAAATGATTGCCGATATTAAAAAATATTCTACCGTACCGCTCGACGTGCATCTTATGATCGCGGAGCCTTGGAAGTACGTAGAGCAGTTTGCCAAAGCGGGCGCGGATATTATTTCCGTGCATTATAAAGCTTGCGGGGATCGCCTTTCGGAAACCTTAAAACTTATTAACGACTGCGGCGTTAAAAGCGGGCTTGCCGTTAACCCGGACGTACCGCTTTCTTGCGTTAAAAACGAGCTTTTGTTATGCGATATGCTTTTGATTATGAGCGTTTATCCCGGGTTCGGCGGGCAAAAATATATTGCGGAAAGTACTCGAAAAATAGCCGAAGCGCGAAAAATCGCGCGTGCGGCGGGCAAAGAACTTTTAATCGAAGTGGACGGTGGCGTTAATATGCAAACGATAGCCGAAGTAAAAGCCGCTGGTGCCGATATAGCCGTCGCAGGGAGCGCCGTTTTCGGGGCGGAAGATAAATCCGCCGCCATAAAAGCGTTAAAACGCAGCGCTTCGGAGGTCGAAAATGCTTAAAGCGGTGTTATTCGATTTAGACGGAACTCTTTTGCCGATGAACGAGCAAGAATTTACCAAATATTATTTCGGTTTGCTTGCAAATTATATGAAAAGTGCAGGCTACGATAAAGAAGAGCTTGTAAAATGCGTATGGGGCGGCACCCGCGTCATGCTTAAAAACGACGGAGAAAAAACCAACGAACAGCTTTTTTGGGAGTATTTCGCAAGTTTTTACGGAAGCGAAAAACTAAACGATAAGCCTAAATTCGACGAGTTTTATCGCACTGAATTTTTAAAAACCAAGGCGTTTTGCGGTTACAATCCGAACGCGCGGGATATAGTGGCGTTCGCCAAGCAAAACGGGCTTAAAACAGTGCTCGCGTCTAACCCGATTTTTCCCAAAGACGGGATGCTTTCGCGAGCAAGCTTCACCGGGCTTACCGCGAACCTTTTTGACTTTGTAACAAGCTACGAAAATTCGCGTTTTTGCAAGCCGAACCCCGGTTATTTAACCGATGTTTTAAATGCTTTGGGGGTAACGACGGAAGAAGTTATTTATTTCGGAAACAGCGTGCCGGACGATTTTATTCCCGCAAAAAAATGCGGAATAAAATGCTTTTTAACTGGCGACGTTGTTTTACCCGAAAACTCTTCGCCGAGCGATTATTCCGATTGTTTTAGCGAGGATATAAAGCAAACGATTGAAAACGAGATAAAAAAGTAAAAATAATTATCGTAAAAAGCTAATCTGAAAAAGAATTCGAAAGTGCCGTTAATCGACTTATAGCGGCACTTTTGCTAAAAAATAATAAAAAACGACGAAAAAACGCGAGCGGCTTTAACAACCGTTCGCGTTTTGCTTTTGCAAAAAATATCGGATTATTTAATTTCTTCGCTTTTAATTAAAACGTAGCCTTTTTTGCCATGGCGGTCGAATGCGCCGCGGTCTATTAAAATATAAAGGGTTATAAACAGAGCTATTACGCCGATTATTATGCGAACGGCTAAAAGCATAAAGTCGCTGTTGCCTTCTTTTGCTTCCGCCCACATATAGTTAAGCTTTTCAAGCTTTTCGTTGTCCATGTGTCCCATAACGGTGCAACGAGTAACTACGTCTAAATCGGGGTATTGCGCCGAAAACTGTCTGCCTAACGTATCCGTATAAACGATGAATTCTTCGTTGAACAAGTGGCTTAAATCGACCCTATAAAGCCGTATTTGCTCGTCACCGTCGCCCAAGTAATAAGCGACGTCGTTTTCCGCATCGCTTGCGTCCGATATCGCGGTAATATTGCACGTTTCTTTAGTATAGGATTCGTCATCTTCTTCAACGTAATATTCTACTACGCCTTCGGTTTCGGTTTGCCTGTATAAGCCGTAAGTTTGCATAACGTATTCGCAAACTTCCTCGGTCG
>CAZNKA010000093.1:0-5895 GCA_964573495.1 uncultured Acidiphilium sp.
CGTAAATGAAGCTATTAAGCCTCCCGCATTTAAAAACGGTGCCATATATTCAATAGTCGGTGAGAATTATTTTGTTAATTATTTTGGCGGCGATCGTGCTTGTGTTTTTAAAAATATAATTTATTTCCCCGTACGTGAGGCTAAAAAATGTAAAAACAATGCGGCTCCCGAGTCGTTTATTGCGATAATTAAAAACATCTTTTTAGATTATGCAAAAAAAAGGGCGGCATCGATTTCTAATTATATCGGTATTAATTTTAAAAGCATTTCGATTAGCTTGGCAAGAACGCGTTGGGGATCTTGTAACTTAAAGAACGAAATAAGGCTCTCTGTCTTTTTGGCTTTTTTGCCGTGTGATCTTATTGATTATGTGATTATTCACGAACTTTGCCACGTTTTGCAAAAAAATCATTCAAATAAATTTTGGTTGCTTGTGGGCGCTTTTTTACCTGATTATGCCGAGAAAATTAAAAATCTTCGCAAATATTCTTTGTTTTTGGATATATAAGATTTCATATCAAAAAAATCTCGATTAAAATCGAGATTTTTTTATGTAGATATTTAGATATTATTGTATTATACGACAAAAAGCGCCGCTGTTTATCGCGCGACGCTTAATTCTTAGTATTAAATAAAAAGCTTAAGCCCTTTTTACTTTATCGCCTTTAAGACAACGGGTGCAAACGTATTCGGAAGAAATGGTGCCGTCAACATTTTCTACCTTAACTTTTTGTACGTTGGCATTATAAGAACGGGGGGTTTTACGGTTACTGTGGCTTACCTTATTGCCGGATAATTTACCCTTACCGCAAACGCTGCAAACTCTCGACATATTAATTACCTCCAATGAGTGTTGAAAACATTTAAAAATTCAATGCTTATTTACTATATCATTTTTGGTGCAAAAATGCAAGGAAAAAAGGGGGGTGTTTTACAATAAGTGCAAAAAAAAATGCAAAAAATGTCAATTGAATGCTATTTTTTGTTGTTGTAAACTTTTAATAATCAAATTAGGGGTAAAAATTCTTGCAAAAAATTTCGTTGTAGTGTAAAATAAAGATAAATGTTCTAAGGAGAGCTGACTATGTCTGTTAACACAAACAATATTTACGGTAAAATTTCCATATCCGACGAAGCCATTGCTATGGTCGCGGAATATGCCGCGCTTGATTGTTATGGTATAGTTGAAATGGTAAATAAACGCTTTGCAGACAGTCTTTCCGGCATTTTAAAAAAGGGTGGCGTGCCGGGCGTGAAGGTCGTAACTGAAGGCGACCGCATTTACATCGATTTATACGTTATAGTAAAATTCGGTGTTTCTATTTCCGCCGTCGCCGACAGCTTAAAGCAAACCGTTAATTATAAAGTTGAAAAGTTTACCGGTATGCTAGTCGATACGGTTAACGTAAACGTTGTCGGCGTTAAGCTATAATATATAGGAGTATTCTTTTTATATCATGATAAAAACGATTAACGGCGCAGTGTTTACAAAAATGGTTTTTTCTGCCGGTAAATTATTAGAGGCGAACAGAGCCAAAATCGATGCGCTAAACGTATTTCCCGTGCCGGACGGCGATACCGGGACGAATATGTCGATGACGATGCAATCCGCCGTGCGCGAGCTTAAGCTTTGCAATTCGAATAGAATGAGTTTAATTACGGACGCTGTATCGCGTGGAGCGCTTCGCGGGGCGCGCGGAAATTCAGGCGTTATTTTATCGCAGGTTTTTCGCGGTATTTGCTCTGAATTAAAAGAAAAAGAAGAAATCGATACCAGGCTTTTCGCAAAAGCGATGAAAAAGTCTACCGACGTTGCGTATTCAGCCGTAAGCAAGCCAAAAGAGGGCACGATGCTTACCGTTTCGCGAATGATGAGCGAGTGCGCTCAAACGGCGCAACGTCATAAAGATTTCGAAGCGTTTTTTAAAGAAATTATAGCACGAGGGCAAGAAGCGCTTGATTTGACGCCGGAACTTTTACCCGTACTTAAAAAAGCCGGAGTAGTAGATAGCGGCGGCATGGGGCTTTTAACCGTTTACCGCGGAATGCTTATGGGGCTTACCGGCGAAGAAATCGTTTTGGAAAACGAAGAAGACGACGAGCCTGTTGCCGTTCCTGAATCTGCAGGCGTTTCGCAGAATGCCGATATTTTAAATCTCGGCGAAATCGAATTCGGTTATTGTACCGAGTTTTTCATAATTAATTTAAAGCGCAGAACGACGCTTGCGGATATAGATAAACTCCGCGAATATTTAATGGGAATAGGCGATAGCGTGTTGGTTATCGGCGATCTCGAGTTCGTAAAAGTTCACGTTCACACGAATAATCCCGGTCAAGCTCTTTCCAAGGCTCTTACTTTGGGCGAGTTGGATAAAGTAAAAATCGAAAACATGCTTGAACAAAATCGCGAGCTTATTAAAAAATACGAAGCCGAAAAAAAAGAAATGGGTATGCTTGCCATTTCTCAAGGCGACGGCATAGCGGAAATTTTTAAAGAGCTTATGGTCGATCGTATAATTCAAGGCGGGCAGACGATGAACCCCAGCGCAAGCGATATTGCCGACGCGGTTGTTAAAATTAACGCGGAAAATATTTTCGTTTTCCCGAATAACAGCAATATCATTCTTGCGGCAGAGCAAGCTAAATCGCTCGTCGAAGGCAAAAAAATATATGTCGTTCCCACAAAAAACGTACCGCAAGGTTTTGCTGCGGCACTTGCGTTTAACCCCGAAGCTACCGCGGACGAAAACCTGCTTAACATGCTTCACGAAATCGAAAACGTTTCGACAGGCTCCGTTACGTATGCTTCCAGAACCACTAAAATCGACGGATTTAGTCTTAAAAAGGGAGATATTATAGGGCTTAATAGCAAAAAAGTTTTAGCTAAGGCCGACAATACCGAAGACGCAACCTTAAAACTAATAGATAAAATAAAAGATAAATCGCACGGACTAATTAATTTATATTACGGTCAAGACGTAAAAGAAGACGATGCTGAGGAGCTTCAAAAGAAACTTGCTGAAAAGTATCCCGAATGCGACGTTGAAATTTATTATGGCGGGCAACCGATATATTATTACATTGTGTCGTTGGAATAAAGTAAGAAAACGCGCCGAAGCAGGCGCGTTTTTCAAACTGCTGATTTTTTGCTTGGGGAGAATCCGATGCTGTTAAAATACGTGAAGGGTTTAAGCAATAAAAGAATAGAGGAGCTTAACTCCGCCGGCATTTTTAGTGCCGAGGATTTAATTAAACATTTTCCGCGGAATTATCTGGATTTAACGACTGTTATGCCTTTAAAAAATTATAATGCGGGAGAATACGCCTTCACTAAAGCGCGGCTTATTTCAGCACCTCAATCGTTTACTTCTGCGCGTAGATTAAAGTGTGTTAAAGCGCTTTGTTCGCAAGGAGTTGAGGGGTTTACCGTTATGTGGTTTAATCAACCATACGTTATTAAACGGTTGGAGCCAGGCGAAGAGTATTTATTTTACGGGCGACTGCAAAATAAGTACGATAGATATACGATGCTTAATCCCACCTTTGAAAAATCTGAAAAAAACGATTATTTAAAAGGAATTTTACCTGTTTATACTTTATACTGCGGCATATATCAGCGCGCTATGCAAAAAATTATTTTAGATGCGATTTATAAAGTAAAGCCTAAATCACTGATTCCGCCGCAACTTATTAAAAAATATTCTTTAATGCCGCTTGAAGAGGCGTATTTAAACGTTCATTCTCCTATATCTTTTGATTTGAAAGATAGGGCCGCCGATCGAATTGCGACTGAAGAATATTTTGCGCTTATAACTGCTTTTAAAGTTATTAAAGGTGACAAGCAACAATTAAGGCGAGTTAGATACTCGGCTTCTGCCGATGACGTTAAAACTTTTGTCGGCGGGTTTGGTTTCGATTTTACGGCCGGGCAAAAAAAAGCCGTAAACGAAATTTTTTCAGATATGCGCTCGCCTACGGTTATGAATAGGCTTTTGCAAGGCGATGTCGGATGCGGAAAAACAGCGGTCGCTCTTTGTTCTATATTTATAGCGTTAAAATCGGGTTTTCAGGCTGCGATGGTTGCGCCTACGGAAGTTTTGGCGGAACAAAATTTTGAAATAGCAAAAAAATATTTAAAAAATTTTTCGATTGCGTTGCTTAAAGGTTCTATGCCGGTTAGTGAAAAAAACGCTATTAAAAAAGCAATAAAAAGCGGAGAAATTCAACTAGTAGTAGGAACGCATGCAATTTTTCAAAAAGACGTAGAATTTAATTGTTTATCGCTTTGCGTGTGTGACGAGCAACATCGTTTCGGGGTTGCTCAACGCTCGAACTTATTGGCAAAAGGCATATCTCCCGATTTACTCGTTATGAGTGCCACTCCTATTCCGCGAACTCTTTCATTGATTTTTTATGGTGATTTGGATATTACGGCGATCACCGATAAACCCAAAGCTCGAGCTTCGATAAGTTCCGGGCTTGTTCCGCAAGAGAAATATGAAGGAATGATTAAATTTATTTCGGAAGAAATAAAAAAAGGCAGGCGTGTTTATTTCGTTGCACCAAAAATAGATGGGGACGAAGAAGGCGAATTATTAAGCGCGACCGAGTTGTTCGATACTTTAAAAGCAGAACTTTCCGGCGTTAATATTAAACTGCTTCACGGAAAAATGAAGGATAAAGAGAAATCGGAAATAATGCAATCTTTTAAAAACGGCGATTGTATGGCGCTTGTTTCAACGACTGTTATCGAGGTCGGCATCGATGTTAAAGACGCAACGATTATGGTTATTTTCGGAGCAGATCGTTTTGGTTTGTCGCAATTGCATCAATTACGCGGCCGAGTCGGGCGAAGCAATTTGAAAAGTTATTGTTTTTTATTGACGAATTCGGATAATCCCGATACAATCGATCGATTAAAATTCTTTTGTTCTACAACGGACGGCTTTAAGATTGCCGAAGAAGATTTTAAAAGGCGCGGAAGCGGGGATTTTTTAGGAATGCGTCAGAGCGGAAGAGCTACGAGCGAATTGGGCGCGCTTTCTTATGGAACAGAAGCTGTTTTTCTTGCTAAGAGACTTTCCGACGAGGCGATAACTTGCGGGTTCTCGACTGCGACAATGCAAGCAATTGCCGTTGCTAAATACAATAAATTGTGCGATGTTTCGCTTAATTAGTTTTTTTAGATATTATTTGATTTGTTTTTGCCTTGACAATTTTTTTGCGATTTGCTATAATAGTCGTAGCGAATAGGCACTTTGTAATTTTTATTTTTTCAAGGCTTCAATTCGTTTATTTATCTGCGGTGAATTTATCGCGTTTTTTTGAGGGTGTTAAAATTATGTATATCGTGGAAATGGCTGAAAAAAACATTGACGACGTTGCTGATTGCTATGTTCAAGCATGGAAATCCGTGCACGAGCAGTTGTATCCCGAAGATTATGTGTCTGCGTTTAATCAGGAAAAAACTTCTGCGTTTTTAAAAAAGGATCAAGGGTCGGATCGCATAACTTTTATCGCTTACGACAAAGGCAATACCATTGGTTTTATCACAATAGATAAAGGCAAATGCGAAGTGTCGCGTCTTTACGTATTGCCTGAAAAACAACGGCAGGGTATTGGTTCAAAACTAATGGAGTTCGGTATAAAGCAGTTAACTTCGGTTAATCGCGTTTATGTTTCGCTTGTGGCGGAAAATACTGCCGGAGTTGCTTTTTTTGAAAAATTCGGCTTCGATTTTACAGGGGAACAAAGAACTTTAAAAATCGGGCTTTTAGAGTTAAAATACGTTTTTAAAAGAAAAAAATAAAGTATTGCGGTGTAAGACGATTGTTTTATGCCGCATTTATTGTTGAATTTGTTATAGTAATATCTGAAATTTTTTCACAATCATTA
>CAZNKA010000094.1:0-5887 GCA_964573495.1 uncultured Acidiphilium sp.
TTATAATATTTACCGTTATTCCAAATATAAATGAAATTACAAAAACACAAAAGCAGCGCGATCACTGCAACGCCCGCCGCGATATAGCCGTAAGGCGATAATTTTTTAACTTGTTTTTCGTATTCAGCGCGGACATTATCCTCCGCGCGTTTTAATTTTTCGCGTTTGCTTGCCATAATTTTTTCTCCTTTAAAGCGTGGGTTTGCACGCTTTTTTATATTTAAATTTATTTAGTAACGTAATAATTAAGCCCCGAATAGTCCGCAATTTCGGTAACGCTATCGGGCGCGTAAGTTAAAAAACTGACGGTTTCTTTAATGCTTTTATCCAATTCGCCGTCTGCATTATAGCCGTAAATTTCTATCACGGTTTTTTCCGTTGAAATTATTCTACCTTTTAGATGCACCCAAGCTTTATCGGGCGTATCTTCGCTTTGATTTTTAGGTTTGGGCAGAACGCCGTCGTAATCTAAAATGAAGCCGATAATCGTATCTTTCCCGCAATTACAACCATAACCCGAAGAGCATTTGCGCACGCCTAAGCGATAAACGTTTCCGCTTGTATCTTCTAAATCGTAAATAAAGCAATCGAGCTCGAAGTTTTTACCAACGTATTCTTCAGGATAAATAAGTGCGTTGGTCATAACCATAAAAAATGTGTTTTCGGTTAAAACGTATTCGTCTTTATTATCGCTGCAAGCGGCAAAATTGAACGCAAAAACAGCGCAAAGAAGCGAGCAAATAGTTTTTATAAAAGATTTTTTCATGACTTTTTCTCCTTTGCTTTACCCGTTAAATAACCTATTAAGCAGAATATCCCGAACGCTAACGCATCTGCCGCGACGATCGTAGTGCCTACCGGCGTGCCGAGCGGAATCGAAACAACAACGCCTAACACCGCGCAAACGACCGAAATACATGCCGAGCATATAACCGACTTTTTAAAGCTTTTGCACACGCGCATAGAAGAAAGCGCGGGGAATATTATAAGCGCGGAAATCAACAGCGAACCTACGATTTCCATTCCGATAACTATTATGGCGGCTATAATAACTGCGATTAAAAGATTATAAAGCTCCGCTTTAACGCCGGTTGCTTTTGCAAAACTTTCGTCAAAAGTAATGGCGAAAATTCGGTTATAAAACAATATAAACAACGTCACCGTCACGACGGCGAGCCCTACGCACACCCACACGTCCGAAGCGCTTAAACTTACTATCGAAAGCGAACCGAACAGCGTAGTGCAAACGTCGCCCGACACGTTAGCGGAACTCGGAAACACGTTTAACAACAAATACCCGACCGCGAGCGAAGTGACGGATATCATAGCGACTATGGCGTCGCCCTTGATTTTTGCGTTTTGCCCCGCTTTTAAAAGCAACACCGCCGTTAATATCGTCACGGGCAACACGAGATAGGTTTGCTGAGAAATTTTTAAAACGCTAGCGACAGCCATCGCGCCGAACGCCACATGCGAAAGTCCGTCCCCTATATAAGAAAATCTTTTTAAAACCAAAGTCACCCCGAAAAGCGACGAACACAGTGCTATAAGCACGGCGGCTATAAGAGCGTACCAAACGAACGAATATTGGAAATAATCGGCTAAAGAACTAAAAAATTGCGCCATTTTATTTCACCTCCGAATTTGTTTCGGGCGTTTTTACGCTTTCGGAAGCAAAAATCGAAAGTTCTGAATGAGAAGCGAAAAATTCGTTTTTATCGCCGAAAAATTGATTTTTGCCTAAGTATAATATTTTGCGCGCGTATTTAGCGGCGGCAGCCATATCGTGCGTAATCATGATTATCGTCATTCCGCGCTGCTCGTTAAGCCATTTTATAAGGTCGTAAAGTTCTTCGGTTACGATGGGATCTAAACCCGCGGTAGGCTCGTCTAATAACAAAACGCGTTTAGCCGCGCAAAGAGCGCGAGCCAAAAGCACGCGTTGTTGCTGCCCGCCCGAAAGTTCGCTAAAACATCTGTCTTTTAAATGTTCCGCGCCCAAAAGCTGCAAATTTTTGTTTGCACGCTCTTTTTGCTCGCGCGTGTAAAAGGGATGCCAGCCCGCCTCGTTTAAACAGCCCGAAAGCACTATCTCGTATACGGACGCGGGGAAATCTTTTTGGGCTTCCGTTCGTTGCGGGACGTAACCGACTTCGTTTTTGTTAACGCCGTCGCCGAAAATTACTTTTCCGCCCAAAGGTTTAATTAAAGAAAGCAAGGTTTTAACGAGAGTGCTTTTACCCGCGCCGTTTTCGCCCACGATGCATAAATAATCGCCTTTTTCAACCGAAAAATTGATATTGTCGTCTACCACGTGCCCTTCATAGCCGATTTTTAAGCCGTGGCAATAAATTTCAGACATTATTACTCCTCTACCACACCCAAAGCGATTTTAAGCGTGGCTAAATTTTGTTCACAAACCGAAATATAAGTTAATCCGCCTTCGATTTGCACTTTTTTTACGGATTGCATAGAATTAAGCTCTAATATTCGCTGATTTTTATTGGTTGTCGTTTCTTTTACGGCTTCCGCCAAGTCAGTCGTAGAGCCGTCGATTTTCATAATCGCCGGAAGTTTAAGCGAATCTACCGTTTTCGCCAAGCGCGCTCTCGTTTCAAAACTAGCGTTCGATTCTGCCGAACAGCCCGAAAATGCCGCGTCGTGCTTTATGCCGTAATCGTTTAAAAGATACGCAAACGGAAAACGATCTGCAAAAACCAGCGTATCGTAAGTTGCATTTTTAACCGCCGCTTCGTAAGCTTTATCGAGCTCGGCAAGTTTCGCGTTGTATTCGCTTGCGTTTTGTTTGTATTTTTGTTCGTTCGCGCTATCTAAAGCACAAATTTTATCGCAAAGTGCGTCAACGATTGCCTGAGCGTTTTTTATAGAAAGCCAAACGTGCTCGTCGTATTCGCAATCGCCTTCGTGATCGTGGTCGTGATCATGTTCTTCGCCTTCTTCCTCTTCTTCGCATAAAAGCATGCCTTTTTCGCTTAAAACATCGAAAAGATTTATTTGAACGAGGTTTTTATTTTCCGAACTTATTATCGCCTCGTCAACCCATTGGTCGGATTCGCCGCCCACGTAAACGAACGCAGCGCATTTGCCGATCGTAGCGATGTCTGCAATCGTAGGTTTATAATTATGCATATCCACGCCGTTTTCGCCCAAAAGCTTAACGTTTAAAGCGGAATTACCGTTTTCGTCCGTAACGCCGCTCGTTATTTGTTTAACCCAGTCGTATTCGGGGAATATCGTGCATACTATGGTTGGATTGCCGTTTTCTTGTTCGTCACCGGAACAACCGCCCAAAATCATCGGCATAGCGCACACTACCGCTATCGCGCATAGCAAAAAGCACTTCGTTTTATATATTAAATCTTTTAAATCTTTGAATTTTTTGTTTTTTGTCATTATATATCAATCCTTTTAAGGTAATTTTTTAATTTGATTTTTAATTTTTTCTTTAAAGCCGCTTAAAGCCGCGAGATACAAAAAAACCGCTTTTTCGGCAAGGCATGCTTTTTCGGCAGCAAAAGGGTTAATGACCGAAAAAACACGCCACGCCTAAAATAACGGTATGAAAAAAACGCGCGCAAAGCAAAAAGCTTTGTTTTTACGTTAAAAACACTTAAAATCGCGCGCAAAACATGCAAAATCAATAGCGATTTGCCCGCAAAAAAGAGTTTTAAAACGCAAAAATTTCGCACGGAAAAAATCCGCGCAAAAACGCACGTTAAACTTATCAGATTGTTAAAACGTCGTAAAGCGACACGGGATTTTCCGCTATGCGTTCGCCCTTTTTTACAAAAAGCGACAGCACGCACGCAAATGCCGAAGCGGTTAATATAGCGATAGCCGCGTTAGTTTTGCGTTTTGCACCCGAAACTTCGCGTGCGACTTCTAAAACGGCGCACACGGGGCAATCGTTGCAGCAAGCGCAATCGTGTTCGGAATTTGAAAGCAGAAAATCGCAGGACAGTAAAAGCGCCAAAACGAATATTGCCGCAACTATTATCGCCGCGCCACGCTGTTTTCGCATTTGCATTTTTACCGCCTCCTTTTAAGCTTATATCTTTATTATACTCATGCCGAAAAGTTTGTCAACGATTTTTTTAATGCTTTTGCCATTATTCGCCCCGAATGCCAAAATTTAACCGATATTTAACCTTTACGCGCTTTAAGTGCGATTTTTTACGTAAAAATAAAAACAAAAGGCGAACTTATATCACAAAAAGTCCGCCTATAGGTCGATTATCGCATAGTTCGCGGTTTTTCACACACAAAAACTTATGCGTTTTTAGCTTCGCTTTCTTGCTTTAATTTTACGCCGCCGCACAAAAGTTCCGAATAGGAAAAGCTCGTTTTTCCGCGGAATTCGCCTAGCGGGCTTACCGTAAAAAGCGCGGGATAAACGCCGCTGAGCACGCCCTTATATTTAACGCGCTTGTTTCTGCCAAGGTTAACGGTAACGGCTATTTCGCGCCCTTTTAGGGCGCAAACGTATTTTTTTGCGTCGTTTAAGCTTGCATTCGATTTTATCATACGCTTATTTTTGCCAAGTTTAATTTTTTTAAACCGCAAAAACTTTTTTAGGGCAAAAACGCCTTAAAATAAGCTTAAATAAAGCGCGTTTCGTCCGAAAGCCCCAACTTTTCGAGTCTGCCCAGTATTCCGCTCATCGTTCTGCCGTGGCGCTTAGCCATGACTTCCAAACTGAACCCGCGGTTGAATTCGGAAGTTAAAAGCGCGTCTTCTTCCTCCGACCAGCGCGTTTTTCCGCTAAAATCGTCTTCTTTTAAAACGCCTAATTTGTTAAGCCGAGCGATTATTCCGCTTGCGCTGCGCATATGTTTTTCGCATATTTTTTGAATTTTCGCGCCACCCTGCCACTCTTTTATCAGCTTAGCGTCTTCTTCGTCCGTCCATTTTGTGTTGCCGAGGCTCAAACGCGAATCCGCTTCGTTGCGCTCTAAAAGCGCGGCGTATTCTAAAAGCGCGCCCTTAGCTTCGGCGAACAATTCAGCCGATATTATATAATTTTCGCCCTTTTTTACGGCGGCAGAAAACTCGTTTGCTATTGCCGTTGCTTTTTTTGCTTTCATTTTCTCTCCTTTAACGCGCAAGCGACTTTTTAAAGAAAAAGTTTTATAAGCTTATTTTAACATAATTTTTACACGCTTTCAAGCATTTTTAGCCTTTTTTGCAATAAAAAACGCCCGTAAGCTTATTAAACGAGCTTTAAGGCGCTTTGCGTTCTACGCTTTTGGTTTTTATCAGAAGTCGTCGTCTTCTTCGTCTTCCTCTTCTTCGTCATCTTCATCGTCTTCGAAGTCTTTTTCGTCGATGTCTATATCGAAATCGTCGGGCTCGTCGTCGACCGATTCGGAAATATCGTCCTCTTCTTCGTCGTCGCGGAAAAGTTCGTCGCCCTTTTCTTCGTCGGCAAGCTGCGAAAACGAAATTTCGTCGTCTTGCGGCATATCTTTTTCGTCGTCGTCGAGATAATTGCGCCACTCTTCGTCTTTATCGATGTCTATATCGTCGGGCACGATGTCGTATTTATTATCGTCGCGGCACTGTTCGCACATATTCTCGTCTTCGGAAATATAATTGCGTTTGCAAATCGGGCAAAGTTTTTCACCCGTTTCGACGTCGTCGTCCACGGCGAAAATAAGTTGCGGACCGAGTTTTAATTCCGCCTTGCAAACGTCGCAATATTCTTCGGTGTCGAGCATATAATTAAGCTCGCACCTCGGGCACAAAATATATTTAGCCATTTTAGGCACCCCTTTTAAAGCCGCTTTTTTAAAACAGTAATCGGCGGCGTATTTTTTATTCGTACCGCTATTATATTCATATCCGACGCGTTTGTAAACCGTTTTTA
>CAZNKA010000095.1:0-5885 GCA_964573495.1 uncultured Acidiphilium sp.
AGAAAAAAGAACGGGACTGTCACAAATTCTTTACAATTTGCGACAGCCCCTTTTTTTTAAATAATCGCGCAAGCTATGCAAACTAAGGCTTCCCCCGTTAGTGCGTCGGCAATTTTCCGACGCACCAGTTATATTTGCCTAACGGCAGGTTAACCATTGAAGAGCCGCACCGATAAAGCCTTAAACGCGTCTTTTTTGCTCTTTTCGGCAAATCTTTGCTTGTAGTATTTTAATACAACTGCGCAAATCTTCGCCGAAATTACCTAAAAAATACGCAGTTTAAGGTGCTTCGCATTTTAGCGGCGCTGAATTTAGAAAAATCAAGGCAAACGAGCGCAGTCATACGAGCGTATTACAAGTGAGTTTAACGCAGATTTTGCAAATTAATCGCCGCTAAAACTTTATCGGTTCGATTCTTCAACGGTTAAAAACGCTTTTTCTCCACTGCCCGAGAAAATTTACGTTAACACCTCGGCGGATAGGCAATCGGACTTTTACCGTAATGACTGTTGCGGCGGCCTTTCACCGCGCTTCCCCTACTTTCTGCTTATTGTTACGACAATCAAGCAACTCGCACCGAGTTATTTCATTACCAAAATTATATATCGCAAAAAAACTTAAGTCAAGCAAAAAGCGCGAATTTGCTTTTTTACAAGAAAAAATTTACGAAAACAAAAAAGCAGCAGGCTAAAAAAACAAAAAAAATATTTATAAAAGTAAAGAAAAATAAAAACGCGTTTACCGAAAATTAACTAAAATAATGATAAAATCACTTCGTTAATTCGTTAATATGAAAAATCTATCTTAAAAGGAAATTATATATGCTGCAATTAAAAAACGTAACCAAAGATTACGTGGTAAGCGACCAAACGGTACATGCGCTGCGCGGAATTAATTTAAGCTTAAGAAAAAGCGAATTCGTTTCGATTTTAGGCCCCAGCGGATGCGGCAAAACCACCCTTTTGAACATCGTGGGCGGGTTGGATCGCTACACTTCGGGCGACATCGTGATAAACGGCACGTCTACCAAGCTTTACGCCGACGGCGATTGGGACGCTTATCGCAATCACTCGATAGGCTTCGTGTTCCAAAGCTACAACTTAATTCCCCACCAAACCGTTCTTGCCAACGTAGAGCTTGCGTTAACTCTTTCGGGCGTTGAAAAACAAGAGCGCAAAAAACGCGCCGAGCAAGCGCTTGAAAAAGTAGGGCTTAAAGACCAGATAAACAAACTTCCCGCGCAGCTTTCGGGTGGGCAAATGCAACGCGTCGCGATAGCGCGCGCCATCGTCAACGACCCCGATATCATCCTCGCGGACGAACCCACCGGGGCACTGGATACGGCGACCAGCGTTCAGGTTATGGATATTTTAAAAGAGCTCGCCAAAGACAAGCTGGTTATTATGGTTACCCATAACCCGGAACTTGCAAAACAATACTCCACCCGCATTATAAAACTTAAAGACGGGCTTATAAGCGACGATTCGAATCCCTTCGAATATACCGATTTAGAAAAAAATCGCGCGCAAGACGAGCAAAAACGCCTAAGAGAAGCCAATAAAAACAAAAAGCCTTCGATGAGCTTTTTTACAGCGCTTTCGCTCTCGCTTAAAAATTTAGGAACGAAAAAGGCACGCACCGCGCTCACATCGTTCGCAGGCTCCATAGGCATTATAGGGATAGCGTTAATACTTTCGCTTTCGACGGGATTTAACGACTACGTAACTTCGGCGCAGCGCAACGTTTTATCCAACTACCCGGTAAGCATTTCGCAGTCCAGCGTAAGCATGAGCTCTTACGCTTCGGCGTATTTGGGGCAAAAAGGCGACGATAAGGGCGAAAAATTCCCCTCCGACACGACAATTAAAACCAACGACGCGATCGGCGGAATGCTCAATTCTTTTGCAAATACGGTCAGCGCGAACGACCTTAAAGAGTTTAAAAAATACCTCGACGAAAAAGATTTGGTAACGAACTACCCCGATAAAATAAGCGACGTTTCTTACTCTTACGATTACGATATAAACCTTTACGACCGCTACGACGAAAACGGCGAAAACGAAGAACCGCTCAGAAAAATTAACGAAATAGCTTCGCTCGAAACGTATATCGGCGACCTTGCAACCAACCCCGCTTTCAGCCAATACGCCCAAACGTATTACAACAACTTCAAAATGATGATGGATTCTTCGAGCACTTGGGGTAAGCTTTTAAACAACGATTCGCTTATCAAGTCGCAATACGATTTGATTGCCGGGGAATGGCCGTCTTACGATAAACCCGAAAGCGGAAAGCCGTGGCAACTTTTGGTGGTCGTGGACGAATACAACCGCATACCCGATTATTCGCTTTATTTTATGGGCTTTATGTCCGACGAGAACGTGAGCTATCTGTTCAAAAAAATGATGTACTCCGTTATGGAACAGATGATGGGCTCCGAAGCCTTTAGCGCGGAAGAAAAACTCAACGAAGAATTCGGCGAAAATTATCCGTACGCCAAAGACTTTTCTATAGACAAAATAGTAGGCAAAAAATATTCGGCGCTTTTAAACGCGCAGTATTACGAAAAAGACGAAAGCCTTTCGGTACAAATACCCGCAGGCAAGGCAACCGACGGCAAAGCGCATACGATTTACCGCTACGTAAGCCGCGAAAACGACGAAGAATATTTAACCGAACTTTTAAAAAATCAAAGCGTAGACTTGGAAATTTGCGGCGTTGTTCGTATTAAAGACGGCGTAAGCGGCGGTGCTCTATCCAAAAACATATATTATACCCCCGCTTTTTCCGAATTCCTTATTGAAAAAACAAGCGAGCTGGAAGCCGTTAAAGCGCAAAAAGAAGCTATCGACGCAGCCGAATACGAAAAAGACGGCGTAAAAGCCAAAATAAGCTACGATATTTTAAACACTACGACGAACGAACAAACCGGCATAACAACTCTTAAAATGCTGACGAACTCGCCCGAAACCGCGCTTAGCAGCACTTATTCGGCTTTAGGCATAGCGGATATCGACGACCCTTCGGGAATATCGATTTATCCCACTTCGTTCGAAAACAAAGACTTTATAATAGATTTGATCAACGAATATAATGCGGATAAAGACGAAGCAAAACAAATTAAATACACCGATTACATCGGAATGATGATGAGCTCGATAAGCACGATTATCAACGCCATTACTTACGTTTTGATAGCTTTCGTTTCGGTATCGTTAGTCGTTTCGTCGATTATGATAGGCGTTATAACGTATATTTCGGTTTTGGAACGCACCAAAGAAATAGGTATTTTGCGCTCGATAGGCGCTTCTAAACGCGATATCCGCCGCGTGTTTAACGCCGAAACTATTATTATCGGATTTATTTCGGGCGCGTTAGGCATTGGCATTACCTTGCTTTTGAATATCCCCATAAGCCTTTTGATAAACTCGCTTGCGGGTATCCCGAACGTTGCGGCACTTCCCGCCGTGGGCGCGATTATCTTGGTGGTAATAAGCGTTGCGCTCACTTTGATAGCGGGGCTTATTCCTTCGGGCTACGCATCTAAAAAAGACCCGGTAATCGCACTCAGAAGCGAATAAAAACCCGCCTATAAGCCCGTTATCGGCACTTTTAAATAAAAAACTTTACTCGTTAGTGCGTCGGTAATAATCACCGACGCACTAATTATATTTTGCTAACGCAAAGTTATATTCGCCTACGGCGAGCTTTTTACGGTCATCCTGAGTGGAAGGCGTTTACGACTGAAGTCGAACATCGAAAGTAAGGAAAACCGTCATCCTGAGCGGAGCGCGCATGAACAGGATGACGAAGCGCGGGCTCAGGATAACGCGCCGCATTACAAAAAAAATTAAAAAAATTTTCAACTATTTTTAAAAATCGCGCTATTTTACTTGACTTTTTTCGGGGGGGGGGTATGATTATATTGGTATATTTTATTTTGCGCCTTGATTGGCTCGGGTAAATTTACCGAATAAACATTTATCAAACATTAAGGAGATAATAAATGAAAAGGCGAATTCTTTTTATAGCTTTTGCGTTTACGCTGATTTTGTCGCTATCGTTATTTGCGGGATGCGGCGAAATTACCGAAGGACCTAACGGCAACTCTACCCCGAGTGCAAGCTCCTCTTCTAGTTCTTCTAGCAGCAGCTCTTACGAAGATAACTCTTCTAGTTCATCTAGCAGTTCTTCCACCGGCTCGTCTTCCGATTCTTCTAGCGGGCAAGAAACTTGCGACCACGTATTCGGCGATTACGAAATTATTACCCCGGCAACTTGCATAGCCGAAGGCGAAAAGAAGCGCACGTGCTCCAAGTGCGGCGAAGTTCAAACCGAAAAAATACAAAATTCCGAACACTCTTACGGCGAATGGGTTATCGATGCCAACGCCACTTGCGAAACGGCGGGTAGCAAGCACAGAATCTGCACCACCCCGAACTGCGGCGAGCAAGAAACCTCAAGCATAGACGCGCTCGGGCACGACGGCAATCCTTGCTCGCGTTGCCAACTTAAATTTAGCGAAGGGTTAGAGTTTGCTTTAAGCGACGACGGCGAAAGCTACGGCGTAAGCAGAATAGGCACTTGCACGGACCAACACGTAGTTATTCCTTCTACTTATGATTCAAAGCCCGTTACTTCTATTGGCGAAGGTGCATTTAGTAATTGCAGTTTTACTAACGTCACTATTCCCAATAGCGTTACCTATATCGGCTCTAGCGCATTTGCATATTGCAGCTCTTTAACCGAAATTACTATTCCGGACAGCGTTACTTCTATCGGCGATAAAGATGTTTTTTTGCAATGCGAAAATGTAAAAAGCGTAACTATCGGCAACGGACTTAAAGAAATACCCCCACATGCCTTTTCTTATTGCTATTTTTTGGAAACGCTTTCCATAGGTTCAAATGTTGAAACCATCGCCACAGGAGCCTTTCAAGATTGCAGCTATTTAAAAACAATTACCATACCGGATAGCGTCAAACGAATTGAATCGAATGCATTTCCTATGGGCGGTGATCTCGAAAGCGTTTATCTCGGCAGCGGCGTTACCTATCTCGACCAGAACTTTTCTCAATTAACAATTCCTAATCTTTATATTAAAGATCTTGCCGCTTTTTGTCAAATAGAGCACATAGATACTAACACGACCGAACTCAGTATTACTTCACGTTTTGAAAATCTTTATTTGAATAACGAATTAGTCACTGACCTAGTTATTCCCGAAGGCGTTACGTCCATATCAGCACACGCTTTTTTGTGCTATCAACAACTTAAAAGCGTAACTATTCCCGATTCTGTTAAATCTATAGGTTCGCGCGCATTTTACGGAACGAGTATCTCTCGCCTCGAGATAGGCAAAAACGTTGAAACCATTGGCGATTACGCGTTTTCGGAATGCAGAAGTTTAAAAACCGTCGTTATATCCGACAATGTTACGACAATAGGAAATTATGCGTTTGCGAATTGTTATGGAATAACAAGTTTAACTATAGGAAAAGGCGTTAAAACCATAGGCGAAAATTCTTTTGATTGCGCTTTCAATTATCAAAGTCAGCCCGACGAAATCAAATTTACCGGAACAAAAGAAGAATGGTGGCAGATGTCCATGCAACAAGATTATAAAGTATGGACTTTTAACGGCAATGAAACATATAAAATAACTTGCAACGACGGAGAAACCGACTTAATTCCTACTGTTTATTAACTTCAAAATTTGAAACGCCCGAAAGCGTTTTCGATTAAAGGATTTTATTAAAAACACATGCAAAAAAACCTTCGCGTTGATTACTTTACGCGAAGGTTTTTTTACAATTTACTTTATATCAAAGACAGTGCGCCGCTCGCTACGCATTCCGCAGACAAGCCGTTTTGCTTAATTTGCT
>CAZNKA010000096.1:0-5725 GCA_964573495.1 uncultured Acidiphilium sp.
CCATTTCGCAAAGTATTTTTAAAAGCGCGGGGCTTAATTTTTTGGATATTCCCTTTAACATTTTTAGCTCCTTACAAGTGTAAAAATTCTGTTATCAGTATATCATGCCGACTTAAAAAACACAAGCGAATTTTTAAAAAATTTATTCCGTTCGTTTTATTAAATTATTTCTTGCACGAATATTCAAATTATTCTGCTTCTTACACGAATATTCAAATTATTCGGCGTGGCCGCGGCAAAAACAAAAGTTAAAAATCGGTTAACTTATGCTTGACAAGACTTTTTTCTTGTGCTAAAATTTAGTCGGTTACTGGGGAGTAGTCGGCGAAGTTTTCTTGTGCGAAAAGCTTTTTAGGCATAAGGAGCAAGAAAAAACGCGATTAAATCGCTAACACGGGGCAAAAAGCTTGCCCCCGGTTTAATTTTAAACGGCAAGACCACACCGTTTTTTCGGTGTGGTCTTTTTATTTGCTGCGTTACAAATTCCCGCGGCGAAACGCGTTTAAACGTTATAACTTACTTTCCCCGCAAACAACCGACGAAAAAAATCCGAATAACCTACGGAGGATAATCACAATGGAGTTTTTAATCGAAGCGTTCACAGCCGTAACTTGGCAAGAATTCGTTAAGATGGCAATAATGTGGGTGATCGGCGGGGTTTTAATTTATCTCGCTATAAAAAAAGACATGGAACCCGCCCTGCTTTTACCGATCGGCTTCGGCGCGATACTCGTAAACATTCCGCTTTCTAACGTAATAGGAACGGACGGCGGCTCTACGGGAATAATAGAATGGCTTTTCAAAATAGGCGTGGAAGCTTCGGAAGCGTTACCCATATTATTGTTTATAGGTATAGGCGCGATGATAGACTTCGAACCGCTGATATTGAACCCCAAGCTTATGATTTTGGGAGCATTTGCACAGCTGGGCATATTTTTAACCATTATTTTAGCCGTACTTTTGGGCTTTCCGCTTAAAGACGCGGCGTCTATCGGTATAATCGGCGCGGCGGACGGTCCCACTTCGATTTTGGTAGCGATGAAGCTTTCGAGCAATTACGTAGGGCCTATAATGGTAGTGGCGTATTCGTATATGGCGCTGGTACCGATAATTCAACCCGCCGTTATTAAATGCATAACCACTAAAAACGAGCGGCTTATCCGAATGAAATACAGCGACAGGCACGTGAGCAAAACCGTTAAAATACTTTTCCCGATAGTAGTAACGCTGGTTTCGGGATTAATCGCGCCGAAAAGCCTTGCGTTAATAGGATTTTTAATGTTCGGCAATCTTCTTAACGAATGCGGAGTTTTGGGCACTTTGGCAGACACTGCGAAAAACACGCTCTGCAATCTTATAACCCTACTGCTCGGCATAACCATAGCGTTCCAGATGCAAGCAGATAAATTTTTAAGCCCTCAAACGCTTATGATTATGGGCTTGGGATTGTTCGCATTTATTTTCGATACGGTGGGCGGCGTTTTATGCGCAAAAGTATTAAACTTGTTCTGCAAAGAAAAAATCAACCCGATGATAGGCGCAGCCGGCATTTCAGCCTTCCCTATGTCTGCGCGAGTGGTTCATAAAATGGGGCTTAAAGAAGACAGAAACAACTTTTTGCTGATGCACGCCGTGGGCGCAAACGTTTCGGGGCAAATAGCTTCGGCAATAGTAGGCGGACTGATTATCGGCTTAATGGGCTAAAACGTAATTTTAACCTTTAATTTTACGCAAAAATTAACGATTTTAAAATACGAATGTAAATAGGAGTTTTTTATGTTAAATATATTCAATCTGCTTTCTTCAAGCTCTTCTTCTGCGGAAAATTTGGGCGACAATTTAATAGTCACGCTTAACGTTTTTTGGAAAGGAATGCTCGCTATAATCGCGGTGGTCGGAATAATAATCGCGGTTACCTATTTGATGCAATTTATTTCTAAAAAAGCCGAAAACCGTAAAAAACAAAGCGAAAGCAAACCCGACTTAAAAAGCGACGATCAATAATGCTTTTTAAATCAAAAATTTATCGATTTTTCGCATAAAAGTGCGCCTATTGGTCGATTATCGCCACTTTCGCACTTTAAACTCACACGCCCGCAAATCACAACATTCGGTGCTTATTATAATCAAACATAAAATTATCTATAAAACATAGGAGACCCACAATGCAAAACGAAAAAAAGCCCAACGATTGGGAACGCATGATAAGCGGAAAACTTTATAATTCGGCAAGCCCCGATATAGCAAAGCAACATGAACACGGACTTGTTTGGTGCGACAAATTCAATAGAATTCCCGTTTGGCGCAAAAGAGCCAAGCGGCACGCGCTTGAAAAGCTTATTCCTTCGGCAAAACAAAACGATTTTACGGTTTTTGCGCCTTTTTATTGCGAATTCGGCGTTAATATCCACGTAGGCAAAGGCTGTTTCGCAAATTACAACTGCACCTTTTTAGACGTTGCCCCCATAACTCTCGGCGACGGCGTGTGGATAGGCGCAAACGTTACTTTGGCAACGCCAAATCATCCGTTCTTGGCAGAAGAACGCTTATACGCAGATTACCCCGACGGCTTTCACGATTTGGAATATTCCGCCCCGATAACAATAAAAGACGGATGCTGGATATGTTCCGGCGCGATTATTTGCGGCGGGGTTACGATAGGCGAAAACTCCATAGTGGCGGCGGGAGCCGTCGTTTTGCGCGACGTTCCGCCCGACAGCATCGTAGCGGGCGTCCCCGCAAAAATAATTCGCAAAATCGACGAAGACGACCGCATGAACGTTTGGGAAACCTATGTTAAAAACGAAACCCCGATTTCTGTCCGCAAAAAACGCTAAATAATAAATTAAAACCCCGAAAGTGCCGATAACGGGCTTATAGCGGCACTTTCGGGATTTTTTATGTCGGATTTTTTCACTATATAGTAAGACAAATAAGCGCGGTTTTTTTCTCGTTAACTATTTTTGCAACCGTTTTGCGGAGCTTTTCGCGGAAGGGCGCTTTCATTCCGCCCGCCTTATCGAAAATCTCGTCGCTGACAAAGCTGTACAGCGGGCGGCCGAATAAATCGACTTGCATTACGCTTTGCGGATCTTGTTCGTATTGTTCTTTAAGCCGTTGTACGTATTCGGCACATTGGCTTTCTTTGCCGACGACCGAATTGACTTCCGCCCCTATTTGCACTTTTACGATATGCAACGACGGCGCTTCGGCTTTTATACGAACGCCGTAACTAGAGCCCGTTTTAACCATTTCGGGCTCCGCAACGGTAATTTCGTTTTCGGCGGGAGCAACTATTCCGTAACCCGTTTGCTCTGCTTCTTCGAGCGCGTTTTTAAGTTTTTCGTAACCGCACTTCGCCTTTTTAAGTTCCGAAACGAATTTGACTATTTCGAAGTCGTCCGATATTTCCTCACCCGCGGCGGCAGACAAAACCTTATAATAAAACTCGCGCGCGGGTTGCAAATTTATTTTAACGCTTCCGTCGCCTAAGTTAAGCTCGCTATACACGCTTTCGGTTATATCCAAAGCGGCAAGCGCTTGCTCTAATTTTTCTGCGTCGCGCATTTTTTTAATTTCGCCCGCACCCGAAAGAGCGTTCAAAAGTGCGGCTATAGCACCGTTATCGGCACTTAGCGTGCGAAACCACTTAGGCGTGTAAACGGCGGCGCGCGCCACGGGGAATTCCATAAGCACGGCAGATAAAAGCTCGTCGACGTCGTTTTCGTTAAGCTTTTCGGCATTTTTGACTATAACGCCCGCGCCGTATTTTTTTTCAAGTTCTTTTGCCAAAGCCGCTGATTCGGGCGAATTTTCGTTTTTAACGTTTAATAAAATAACGAACGGCTTGCCCGCCTGCTTCAATTCTTTAATAACGCGCTCTTCGGCTTTTTCGTAATCGGCGCGCGGAATATCCGTAAAACTCCCATCCGTGGTAACCGCCACCCCGATGGTGGAATGTTCGCAAATAACGCGACGAGTGCCAAGCTCTGCGGCTTCTTCGAAAGGCATATCTTTATCGCTCCAAGGCGTTTTTAACATACGCGGAGCGCCGTCTTCGTCTTTGCCGAGCGCGCCGTTCACCATATAACCAACGCAATCGATAAGCCTTACGCGCGCTTTTCCGCCCCCGCCCACTTTGATTTGCACCGCCTCGCCGGGAACGAACTTCGGCTCGACCGTAGTAACCGTTTTTCCTGTCCCCGAAACGGGCATTTCGTCGGTTGCGATTGCCTTTTTTGCCCTACCCGCGATATTCGGTATTACGGCAAGCTCCATAAACTTAGAAACGAAGGTCGATTTACCCGTTCTTACCGGACCGACGACGCCTATGTAAATATCGCCGTCCGTTCGTTTTTCAACGTCTTTATAAACATCGAATTTATCCATAAAAAACTCCTAATTGCGCCGTAAAGCTTTTGCTTTTAGACCCAAAGCCCGCGCTTTTAATATGCTTTATACAATATGCCGTTACCTCTCCGATTATGCTTGACAAACGAATGAAAAAGGCATATACTTCTATTGCAATGAAAAAAAGCGGTAATTTTCGAGCGCCGCTTGGTTTTTATTGCGTTATTCGGGGTGCTGCCGAAATTTTCAACGGCGGCTGAGATTATACCCACATACCGTACCCGGTAATTCGGGAACGGGAACAGTATCTTCTTATTCACCCCCTTTTCAGGAGGTTTTTTTATGTTGTTTTCTTGCTCGAATTTACTGTTTTTGTTCGACGAAGTGCCTGAAAGCGCAACCGACGCGATATCTTTGATATCTATCGCGATAGTCCTGCTTGTCGTCGTCGCTGCAATTCTGCTATGCGTTAAAAAACGCGCGTTTTCGTCAAAAGAGCTTGCTTTTGCCGGCATTTCGATTTCGGCGGGCTTTTTGCTTTCTATTTTGAAAGTCACGCCCGTTCCTAACGGCGGTTCTGTAACGCTCGCTTCGATGTTGCCCGTTATGCTTTTTGCATATTATTACGGCTTTACGCACGGACTTTTGGTAGGCGCGATTTTCGGATTGATGCAATTTATTCAAAGCCCGTATATTTTAACGCCTGCCACGTTCGCTCTCGATTATTTATTGCCGTTTGCATGCATAGCCTTCGCAAGCATTGGCACGCGCTTTAAAAACAAGCCGCTCGGCATAGTCTGCGGAACGCTTTTAACTTACGTCGGCAGATTTTTAATGCACTTTTTATCGGGGCTCGTATACTTTTCGAAAAACGCCGTATGGACGACACTTCCCGCGACGAGCGGCGCTTTATATTCGTTTTTATATCAAACGGTTTATCTTTTGCCGGATATGGTGATAACTCTCGTCGCGTTTTTGTTGCTGTATAGATACGGCGTAATCGATAAACTTTCGCCGCTTTCTTCGCCTAAAAACGATATGGCTTAAATAAACTAAACTTAAAAAACGACTTCTTGCAAAACACTTATTAAAAACTTGCAAAAAGCCGTTTTTTGTTTTGTTTAAATTTTTCGCGCGCGCTGAATTTATTACTTTTGCTACTTTTGAATAAGCTTTGAGACAATTACGCTTGCTTATATATAAAAAAAGTGTTAAAATTTTAATATGTTCGTCGGTTTTATTTTTCAAATGCTACGACGTAAAAATAAAAGGAGAACCATTATGTGGAACGGAAAAAATAAAGCAATAACGTTCAGCTTCGACGACGGCGTTACCCAAGACGTGCGCTTAATAAATATTTTTAACAAGTATAATT
>CAZNKA010000097.1:0-5654 GCA_964573495.1 uncultured Acidiphilium sp.
GCGTTGCTCGATATCAATTACGACGCGGCAAAAAATATTGCCGAAGAAATAGGCGAAAACGCGATTGCCATTCGCTGTAATTGCTTGGAAAAAGAAAGCATAAAGTCCGCCTATAGCACCGTTATCGAAGCTTTCGGTAAAGTAGATATACTGATAAACGGGGCGGGCGGGAATAACCCCAAAGCCACGTGCGACAACGAAACCATGACGCCCGATTTGGAAGGCGTAAAAGACTTTTTCGCTTTGGAAGAAAGCGGCTTAAAATTCGTTTTCGATTTAAACATAACCAGCGCGTTTTTGGTAACGCAGGTGTTCGCGCAAGGCATGGTAAAAACAGGCGGCAATATCATCAACATATCTTCTATGAACGCGTTTCGTCCTTTAACCAAAATCCCCGCGTATTCGGCGGCGAAAGCAGGCGTTTCTAATTTTACCGAATGGCTTGCCGTGCACTTCGCGCCTTGCGGGATTCGTTGTAACGCGATAGCTCCCGGATTTTTCGTTACCAATCAAAACAGAGGTCTTTTATTTAACGAAGACGGCACGCCCACTGCCAGAACGGGCAAAATCTTAGCGGCTACCCCGATGAAAAAATTCGGCGAAATATCCGATCTTATCGGTTGCTTGTTATGGCTTTCGGACGATAAAGCGAGCGGCTTCGTTACGGGAACGGTTATCCCGATAGACGGCGGATTCTCGGCGTACAGCGGTGTTTAACGGCAAAACGCGCGTTGACTAATCGCGCGAAATATGAGACTAAAAAACGATAAAAAAATTTAAAAGTCGCGCTATAGGTCGATTAACGCGATATTTAAGCAAAAATAGGAACTAAAAATGAAAGAATTTTTCGGTGAAGATTATCTTCTAAACGGCGAGAGCTCAAAAAGAATTTACGGCGAGATTAAAGATTTGCCTATAATCGATTACCATTGCCATTTAGACGAAAAAGCTATAAAAGAAAATAAAAAGTTTGCGAATATCGGCGAGCTTTGGCTTTCGGGCGACCACTATAAATGGCGCGCCATGCGGCTTTGCGGGGTAGACGAGAAATATATTACGGGCGACGCGGATTATAAGCAAAAGTTTTTTAAGTTTGCCGAAATTCTGCCGCTCCTTTGCGGCAACCCGGTATACGCTTGGGTGCATATGGAATTGAGGCAAATTTTCGGTATAAAATTACCCTTAAATGCAGATACCGCCGAATACGTTTGGAACGAAGCAAATAAAAAGCTCAACGAACTTTCCGTTTGCGAGCTTTTAAAAAAGTTTAAGGTCGAATACATAGCGACTACGGACGATCCGTATTCCACGCTCGAAAATCACGGAACTTATGGCGGCGTTAGGGTTTGCCCCACGTTCCGCGCGGACAAACGTTTTAGCGAAGGAGTTTTAAAAAGCGAGCTTGAAAAGCGCTTGGATTATTTTGTCGAAAAAGGTTGCAAAATAGGCGATTACGGCTTCGATTTTATAGACGAAAACGACGAAAACCTCGTTTGGCTTATCGAAAATTGCTATAAACGCGGGCTTATTTTGCAACTGCATTTCGGCACGTTCCGCAACGCGAATTCGGCTATGTTTGAGTCGTGCGGAGCGGATAGCGGATTCGATATAATGCGCGGAAGCATAGATACGGATAAACTTGCCCGAATTTTAAATCGCGAAAACGCGCGGCTCGGCGGCTTGCCGAATATCGTCGTTTATCCCTTAAACGATTACGATTTGCGCGCTTTGGCTACGGTTACGGGCGCTTTTCCCGCAGTAAAAATAGGAGCGGCATGGTGGTTTAACGATACGCTTTGCGGAATAAAACGTCAACTCGAAACGGTTGCAGAATATTCCGCTCTGGGCACGCAATACGGCATGTTAACGGATAGTCGCTCGTTCTCTTCGTACGTTCGTTTTGATTTTTACAGAAGAATACTGTCTTCTTACTTGGGCGAAAAAGTAGACGGCGGCGAATACGACGAAAAGTTCGCCACGATAATAGCTAAAAAAATATCTTACGAAAATATTAAAAACGCGTTAGGCATTTAAAAAGGTGATAAAAATGGATAAAATTATACCGGTCGTCGTGATTAACGACGTAAACGAAACGCAAAAAACGCTTTCCGCTTTGAAAGGAGGCGGAATAAACTGTGCCGAAATAACTTTCAGAACGGTTTGCGCGGCAGACGCGATTAAACTTGCCGTAAAGCTCTTTCCCGATATGAACGTGGGCGCGGGCACCGTTATAAACGAAGAGCAGGCGCATGCCGCAATCGACGCGGGCGCTAAGTTTTTGGTAAGCCCGGGACTAAGCGAAAAAGTAGCTGCGGTTGCTCGCGAAAACGGTGTTCCGTATTATCCGGGCTGCGTTACTCCTACCGAAATAATGGCGGCGTTGCAGTTGGGGCTTTCAGTAATTAAATTTTTCCCCGCTAACGTATACGGCGGACTAAAAGCGTTAAAAGCTCTAAGCGGGCCGTTCCCGCAAATCAAATTCATACCTACCGGAGGAGTGGATTTAACCAATTTAAAAGAATTTTTGCAATGGGATAAAATTTACGCGGTAGGCGGCTCGTTCATGATGAAAGGCAACGTGCAAGATAACTGCGAAAAAATAAAACAAATTTTAACCGAGGTGGGGTTATGAGAATAATTACTTTCGGCGAGCTTATGTTAAGGCTTGCCCCCGAAAACTATTTAAGATTTGTTCAAAGCGAGCGTTATGAAGCTACTTTCGGCGGAGCGGAAGCCAACGTGGCGGTTTCGCTTGCCAATTACGGCGAAAACTGTGCGTTCGTAAGCAAACTTCCTTCGCACGAGATAGGTCAAGCGGCGGTTAACAGCTTGCGCAAATTCGGCGTAGATACTTCCGAAATAGTTCGCGGCGGCGAGCGCGTAGGCATTTATTATTGCGAAAAAGGCGCAAGTCAGCGCCCCAGTAAGGTTATTTACGACCGCGCATATTCCGCTATCGCGACCGCAACGCAAAACGATTTTGATTGGGATAAAATACTCGAAGGCGCGGGGTGGTTTCATTTTACGGGCATAACTCCCGCCCTTTCGGACGATTGCGCGAAAATAACCCTCGAAGCGTGCAAAAAGGCTAAGGCGAAAGGTGTTACGATTTCTTGCGACCTTAACTTCCGCAAAAAATTGTGGAGCAAGCAAAAAGCGGGCGAAGTTATGGGCGAATTGTGCAAATACGTCGATTATTGCATAGCCAACGAAGAAGACGCGAAAGACGTTTTCGGAATAGAAGCCGATAATACGGATATAAACACGGGCAAACTCAGCCGCGAAGGATACGTCTCCGTGGCGCAAAAGCTCACCGAACGCTTCGGTTTTAAGGGTGTGGCTATTACTCTGCGCGAAAGCCTTTCCGCTAACGATAACAACTGGTCTGCAATGCTTTATACCGACGGCAAAGCTGTTTTTTCAAAGAAATATGCTATGCATATAGTCGACCGCGTAGGCGGGGGCGACAGTTTCGGAGCCGGGCTTATCTATTCGCTTTCAAACGGGTTCGAGCCGCAAAAAGCAATCGAATTCGCCGTGGCTGCCAGCTGCTTAAAACATTCTATCGAGGGCGACTATAATATGGTTTCGGTTGCCGAAGTGGAAGCTTTGGCGGGCGGCAACGCCTCGGGCAGAGTGCAAAGATAAATTTTAAACTTTAAACAACCTATTGAGCGCGGACGTTAAAAACCGCGGCTATACAACGATTAAAAAACAGCGAAAAACAGAGAAAAGAATAAAAAACGGAGGGCTAAAAATGAACGCCGAACAAAACGCGATACAAGAAAAATATTGCGAATGGCTTAAAAACGCCGACGACGAGCAAGTAAAAAGCGAGCTTGCAAGCGTTTTCGATAATTTTGACGAGATAAACGACAGATTTTATTGCGAACTCGAATTCGGAACGGGCGGGCTTCGCGGCAAGTTGGGCGCGGGAACCAACCGCATGAACGTTTACACCGTTGCGCGCGCCACTCGCGGGCTTGCCGAATATTTATGCCGAAAGGGCGGCGAAGCAAGCGTTGCCATCGCGTACGACAGCAGAAATATGTCTAAAGAGTTTGCGTTTCTTGCGGCGGACGTTCTTTCGCAACGGGGCGTGAGAGTATATATTTTTAGCGAGCTTATGCCTACCCCCGTGCTTTCTTTCGCGGTAAGAAGGCTTAAAACTTCGGCGGGAATAGTTATAACGGCAAGCCACAATCCTAAGGAATACAACGGTTATAAAGTGTATAACGAAAAGGGTTGCCAAATAACCGAACAAGCCGCCGAAGATATAACCAAGCTTATAGAAAGTCAGCCTTATTTTTCAAAAACATGCGGCAATAGGTCGATTATCACGGTGTTGGACGAAAAAATACTTAACGAATTCATCGCTGACGCAAAGAGCTATTCGCTGTTTTCCGACTGCGCGAAATTCGCACCTAAAATAGTATACACTCCGCTTAACGGAACGGGGTTAAAGCCCGTCGTTTCGATATTAAAGTCAATAGGAATAGATAACGTGGCGGTTGTGCCCGAGCAAGCTATGCCCAACGGTGATTTTCCCACGTGCCCTTATCCTAACCCCGAAGAAAAGGCGGCTCTTTCGCTTGCGATTAAGCTTGCCGAAAAAGAAAACGCGGATATGGTTATGGCTACCGACCCGGACGCAGACCGAATAGGTATCGCTGTGCGTTTAAACAGCGGCGAGTATCGTTTGTTTAACGGCAACGAAACGGGCGCGGTAATGGAAAATTACATATTGTCGCGTAAAAAAGCGAACGGCTCGCTGCCCGAAAATCCCGTGGTCGTAAAAACCATAGTAACTTCCGATATGGCTTCGGATATAGCCGCCGCTTACGGCGCAAAAACGCGCGAAGTGCTTACGGGGTTTAAATATATAGGCGAAACGATCGACGCCTTGCCTAACCCCGAAAATTACGTTTTCGGAATGGAAGAAAGCTACGGTTATTTAGTGGGACGGCACGTGCGCGATAAAGATTCCGTTTCCGCCGCTATGATTATTGCCGAGGCGGCTTGTTATTATAAATCTTTAGGTAAAAGTTTGGCGGACGTATTAGAAGAACTTTACGCCGAATACGGATATTATAAAACCGCTCTTATTTCAAAAACTTACCCCGGCGAATCGGGCAAAAAGCAAATGCAAGATTTTATTTCCGGCTTGCGTAAAAATCCGCCCGAACAAATTTGCGGAGTTAAAATTACAGAAGTAAAAGATTATTCCGTCGGTTTAAACGGATTGCCCAAAAGCAATGTTTTGGCTTTTTACGGCGACGGTATAAAAGTTATCGTTCGCCCGAGCGGCACCGAACCGAAAATTAAATTTTACCTTACGGCTAAAAGAAAAACCGAGCAAGAAAGCGACGAGATTTTGCTTAAACTGCGCGAGTTTTATAAATAATTTCTCATCGAATTTAAAAGTGTAAAAATCAAAAAGTGCCGCTATAGGTCGATTAACGGCACTTTTACTTTGCGTCGACAACCCTTCCGTCAGCTAGCGCTGACACCTTCCCTGTGTAAGGGAAGGCTTAGTTTGAATTGCTTGCGCGTGTTTTAAACGGATTATTTAACGATTTAACGAAATATAATTAAAAATCGTGGACATTTAGCCGTGTTTAGTGTAAAATTAAAGTGCGACGCTAAAAATTTGC
>CAZNKA010000098.1:0-5579 GCA_964573495.1 uncultured Acidiphilium sp.
GAAGCTTTGGTTACGTCGTGAGCTACTTTTTCGCGAGCGTCGCGGTCGTAATAAGTTTTAACGGTAGCTTTGTTTTTGCCCGATTTCTTAACGAGCATCCTGATAAGAACTACTACGAGAAGAACTATAAGTACGGCGGCGATTATTATCGAAGTGATTTGAAGTGCCCAGCTGAAGCCTGCTTCGTCTTCCTCTTCTTCGCTAGAAGAATCTTCTTCGTCGTCTGTATCGCTATCGGTGTAGCCCGCGGTTCTGTTATCTATTTCGTGTTCAACGTCTATCGTTTCGTAAGTGCCGATTTTAATTTTGCTCTTTTCGTAAACGGTAAATACCGCGGTAGCTTCGTAGTTTTTCGTTTCGGTAGAGTATTTATATTTCTTGCCGTCGACTTCGTAAGTTTCGCTGCCGTTTTCGTCGTCGTTGTAAACGGTGGTGGGTTGGCGAGTATATTCCGTAACCGTGTTCTTAGAATTATCTTCGCTGTCGCCGTAAGCCTCTTCGAGCTTGTACATAAACTCGCCGAGTTCTTGCGTCGATAAAGAAGTTTTTTCAACCGAACCGAAAAGAACTACGCCTTTCGAAGTATTTTCGCCGTCGCGCGAGCCGTTCCAAAGTTCGACGCGAACGTTTTTCGATTCGTTTCCGGTTCTTACCAAGAAGTAAACGGTGTACCAACCGTTGTCGGTTGCGGTTTGATAATCTTTCGCAACTTTCGTTTCGAACTTTTCGCTAACGGCGGTTACGTTTCCGTGAGCTTTGCCGTCAACGCTTAACACATTGAACCCGTCGAGTGCGTTTGCGTCTACCAAGTAAACGTAAGCAGTAGCGTCGCCCAACGTTTTTACTCTGACGGAGTAGAGCGTGTATGTGTTAGCGGAAAGGGTGGAAGAAGTGCCGTAGTATCCGAAACTTGCGGCTTCCTTATTGTTAATCATAAGGGCTTGCAAATGTTCGTTGCCGAATTTGCCGAGTTTTTCGATTTCGGATATATCGCTAACGGAAAGGCCCGCTTTATTGCTGCCGTTAAGTCCGTTAGTGTTAATAACGCCCGCTAAAACGTTTTCGTCGCTATATACGTTTTCTTCTTTTTTGCCGCCTACAGCGT
Source organism: uncultured Acidiphilium sp. (assembly GCA_964573495.1). Lineage (GTDB taxonomy): Bacteria > Bacillota > Clostridia > Christensenellales > Borkfalkiaceae > HGM11416. Next base: position 1,106 of record CAZNKA010000098.1, read on the forward strand.
AAGAATCGCCGACTACGCCGGTATAGTTCAAAACGTTTTTCGCGACGCCGTTTTTGATATTTACGGCATCTACGGTGCCGTAGCTGAATTTATAAGAATCCGAAGTGGTGCTTTCAGAATCTGTGCCGTTGGGAAGATCTGCCGTAAGTGCAACTTTAACCGCGTCGGTAGTGTTTGCGAAATTGTATTCGGTTTCGGATAATTCTTTGCTTTCTAAGCCGACTATCGCAAAATAACCTTTTGCTTTATCCCAGTTTTCAGTACCGTCTTTACCGAAGGTGAAGGTCAAACTGAAGTTTCTTTCAGCCGGGTCTTCAGTGCTTAAATCGACGGTATTCGAAACCAAAACGGTGAATTTTTGCCAGTTTTTATATTGCTCGTTTTCGTAATCGTTGGTGCAAAGATTGCTTATTAGCGAAGTGGTGGTTTTATCGCTGTCGGAAGTGCCGTTCGCTCCTAAGTCGTTAACGATTACGGTTAAGCCCGTTCTGGTCTTTCTTTCGAGATAAGATTTAACGTAAAAAGTGTAAGCGTAATATTTGCCGGGCTCTACCTTGAAAGATGCGGTCGTATATTCGAAAATACCCGTCGAATCGTCGTCGGCGACTTTTTTAATCGCATAAAGCGCGTTGCCGCTTGAAACGGGGGCTTCCAAATCGCTTGCGAAATCGGTTGCGTTGATAGCTGCTAACGCTTCGGCAATCGTAACGTCGCTTGCTTTTGTATCGGCTTCTCCGTCCGAAACGGCGGCGTTAAACTTAACCGAAGAATAACCGTTGCGGTTGTGGCTTATAGCATAAACTTCGTGCGAAAATTCGCCGCTTTCGTTGCTCTTGAATTCGGTGCCTGCGGCGTTTGCCATGAGGTCTTTAGCCTCGGTGTTTTCGCCGTTGTCGGTGAATAAGCCGAAAGTTTTATTCGCGGATGCTTCGTTATATTCGCTAGCGGTTATTTCGGTGAAAGTAACGTCGTCGAAATAAGCGAAGCCTTCAACGTATTGATTGCGGAATTTATCGCTGGAACCGAAGCCTAATCCCAAAACGATTTTGAACGAAGAATCGGTAAGGTCGTTCGCTTGAAGATAGAACGAATATCTAACCCATTCGCCCTTCGTGTTGATGTTTTTAACGATAGCGGGCGAAAGAGAAGAAGAAACGGTGTTTTCGATTGCAACGTATGCGCCGAAATTATCTCCGACGTCGTAAATGGTTTTTAAATCGTAGGTTTTTACCCAAACGGAAATTTTGCCGTAGGTACCTTTGCTTAACGATAAGCCGGAGCTAGACGTAAACTTCTGTGCGGTGCCTTCGCCTTCGGTCGAGGTTACGTTGTGAATCATTAAGATTTTAGAACCCTTCATGGGAAGCTTATCGTCGTTAACGAAATCGTCGCCCTCGGCATAATCAACGTATTTGTAATCTTCGCCGATTAAATCTTTCGAATAAGGAGTGCCGGGGTTGTAGTAAGTCCCGTCCTCGTTTTTAGGGAAGCCTGCCGTTTCGGCAATTGCGTTGTAAGCGTCTTCTTCGGTGTTGATTATACCGGAAGATTTGCTAGACGTAGCGGCATTGGACTTAGACCAACCTATCGAAGAAGAAACGGGGAAGTTTTTATCTTCGGTTTTAAAGGTCGAGAACTCGAAGTCGCCGTTCGTAACCGCTTGCGCGTCGGAGGGGTAAACGGTTTCTTCTTTCGCAGAGGAGGAGCTACTTGACGAGTTGTCCCCCGAAGTGCACGCCGCGGAAAACGCGAGCGAGCAACAAAGTACGAGCGAAAGAATGAGAACCGTCAGAGTTTTGAAGTTAAACTTGGTTGCTGTTTTCATATTTCACCTTTTGATGTTTTTGTGTAACCATCGGTTCGGCTCACCTTTGGTTAACTTTACCTAGTTTGTTTTTTCGTGCAATCAGCACTTTGATTATTATACTATAATTGTGAAGATAATGCAAAGCTTTTTCAAGCTTTTTCGCTAATTAACAATAAAATTTTAGGCGCGCGCGTCGCATGCGCGCATGAGCGCACACTTAAAAACGTTTTTTAACTCGCTTTTTGCTTTAAATTTGCGTAAGCGTTCGGCGTTTGTTTTTGCCATGCGTTTCGTTCTCGTTTTCGCGCGTAGGGGCGGCGCGTATAGTGCTCGTTTTTTTGCGCAAACTGCGATTATGAAAGAAAAAAAAGTTATCAAAAGCGAAAAAGTTAAAAAAGTCGAAGTAAAAACAACCGAATCGAAAAAAACGGAATTAAAAAAACGCGGCGCGAAAACAACGGCTTTTTTGCTTTTTTTGCGCGAAACCGTCGTGGGTGCTATGGGCGGGTTCATAAATGGTTTTTTCGGCGGGGGCGGCGGAATGGTTATAGTGCCTATGCTGACACATATTTTAAAATACGAACGCAAGCAGGCGCACGCGAGTTGCATCGCGGTTATTTTGCCTGTCGCCGCTACGAGCGGGGCGATATATGCTTTTAGCGGTGAAGTGAATTTTATAACGCTTATCCCGGTTGCCGCGGGCGTTTTAATCGGCGGAATAGCAGGCGCGCTATCGCTTAAAAAAATTAAATCCAAAACGCTCGGATACGTTTTTTGCGCGGTGACGGCGATTGCCGGAATTAAAATGATTTTTTGAGTTTTTGCGCGATAACGGGCTTATAGCGGCACTTTTGTGCTTCGATATTTACATATATGTTGTTTTTTTTATTGTTTTTGGCGGGCGTGGCAAGCGGGTTTATAGGCGGAATGGGTATGGGCGGCGGAACGTTGCTTATTCCCATGCTGACCATTTTTTTTAAAATTCCGCAAGCGCAGGCGGGCGGAATAAATCTTTTAAGTTTCGTGCCGATGGCAATAGTCGCGGCGGTGCTCCACGCAAAAAACGGATATATAAACGTCAAAGCAGTATTACCCGTTGCCGTTTCCGCGGTCGCTTTTTCGGTGGCGGGCAGTTTAATCGTGAGGCTTTTGCAAGGCGACCTTCAAACCAAGCTGTTCGGCGGATTTTTGACTTTAATCGCCGCTTGGCAGCTGTTTTTATTGTTAAAAACCAACGAATAGATTTTAATTTGTGCAAAACGCCCAAAAAAGTCCAGCTGTTAAAAATACGCAAAATTCGGCGTTTTATGCGGTTTTGGGGGCATTTTTCACAAAAACGCTCGGTAAAAAAAATAAATCGTTTTTCCTTTTGCGGGCAGTAAAACCAAAAAAATCGAAAAGTTGCACAAATTTTTAAAAAACTCTTTAAAAATCGGCGTTTTTATGTTATAATTACGGCGATTGAAAAACATCGGCAAAAGCGTGGGTTTTAGCTTGCGCGTTTTAAAAAACGCGGGCAATAAAAAGCCTTACGGTGCCGTTTAACGGGAGTTATTAAAGTGGAAAAAATAGGAATTATCGACTTAGGCTCGAACACTGCAAGGCTTGTAATCGTTCAGCTTTTGGGTGACGGGCACTTTTTCGTGGTAGATCAGCTTAAAGAAAGCGTCCGTTTGGGTAAAGATATGGAGCGCGACGGATTTTTAAAGGTCGCTCGCATACAAGAAACGTTAAAAACGCTAAAAATGTTCCGCCGCTTGTGCGACGCTCACGGGATAGACAGAATTATCGCCGTAGCCACGGCTGCGGTTCGCCGCGCTAAAAACCAGCGCAGCTTTTTAGACGAAGTAGCCACTACTTGCGGCATAAAATTAAAAGTTTTATCCGCCGAAGAAGAAGCGATGTACGTTTATCGCGGCGTAATCAACACGATGGACGTGCCAAAAGGCGTAATCGTGGAAATCGGCGGCGGTTCTACCAAAATAGTCTATTACAATCGCCGTAATCTTTTGCATTACGAAACGTTGCCGTTCGGCGCGGTTACTTTAACCGAGCTTTTTGCGGGAGACGGGCTTTCACCCGAAGAACAAACCCGAAAAATAGAAGAATTTTTTACCGAACAGCTTAAAAAAATCGAATGGCTCGGCGAAATCGACCCCGAAGCTCAGCTTATCGGCGTAGGCGGGTCTTGCAGAAGTTTGGCGCGCATAAGCAAGGTTATGAAAAAAAGCCAATACTCGCTCGTTCACAACTATCGCATTCCCAAAGAAGATTTTACCACCATTTACGATACCATACGTGTTTTGGATTTAGATAAGAAAAAGCGCATAAAAGGCGTTTCGCCCGCCCGCGCGGATATATTGCCCGGGGCGTTGGCTGCTCTTTCTTCTATCGTAAAATATTGTAATTTTAACGAAATAGCTATTTCGGGGTGCGGCTTGCGCGAGGGCATTATGTTCAATTACGCTATGCCTTTAACAATCGAAAAGCCCATAAGCGACGTGCTTACTTACAGCTTAAAAACGCTTAATAAATATTACGCTTGCAACGAAAAACACATCGAACAAGTGCTTAACCTTTCCATTCAGCTTTTTAAGCAACTCCGCGTATTGCACAAATTCCCGAGGCAATATCTGCGTATTTTAAAAATCGCGGCATACATGCACG
>CAZNKA010000099.1:0-5068 GCA_964573495.1 uncultured Acidiphilium sp.
AAAAGGAAAAACCGTTCGATTAAGAACGGTTTTTCTTTTTATAAAAATTTTATTTAGTTTTTAATTTTACGCGAACTGACTTTCATACAGCTTACTGTAAAATCCGCCCTTTTGCAAAAGCTCGTTATGGGTGCCGGTTTCTATTATTTTGCCCGCGTCCATAACGATAATCGCGTCGGCTTCGCGAACGGTAGACAATCTGTGAGCCACGATAAAAGTAGTTCTACCCTTCATAAGCTCGGAAAAGGCTTGCTGAATTTTTAGCTCCGTGCGAGTATCTATGGAAGAAGTAGCTTCGTCTAGAATAAGCATAGGCGGGCGGCTAAGCATTACGCGAGCGATGCAAAGCAATTGTTTTTGCCCTTGCGACAGCGAACCGCCTTCGGTTATTTCTTCGTCTAGTTTTTTAGGCAGTTTTTCGATAAAATCATACGCGCGCGCCATTTTGCACGCTTCGATAATCTGCTCGTCGGAAACTTCGGGCGCGCCAAGCTTTAGATTTTCGCGTATCGTACCGCTTTTCAGCCATGTATCCTGCAAAACCATTCCGTACGCCGAACGCAAACTTTTTCGCGTTATCGAACGTACGTCGTTGCCGTCTATATAAATAGCGCCCTCGTCCACGTCGTAAAAACGCATAAGCAAGTTTATCATGGTGGTTTTTCCGCAACCCGTAGGCCCTACTATTGCTATTTTCTCGCCGTTTTTTACGTCGAGCGAAAAATCTTTTATAAGCTCGCGGTCTTTTACGTAAGAAAAACCTACCTTTTCAAGGTTCACGTTTCCGTTTACGGAATTAAGCTCGAGCAAGCCTTCGTCGGAAGTTTCGGGTTTTTCGTCGATAAGAGCAAAAACTCGTTCCGCACCGGCAAGCGCTGCCTGAAGTTCCGTTATTACGCCCGAAATTTCGTTAAACGGCTTAGTGTATTGATTAGTGTAACTTAAAAGGACCGATAGCATCCCGACCGAAACGACGGCGGCGTTACCGAAAACGCCTATTGCCGAAAGAGAACCGAAGCAGCAAACCGCGGCGTAAACCACGCTGTTTATAAAACGAGTAGTCGGATTAACAAGCGACGAGAAAAAAGTTGCCGAAAGCGCGGCTTTGCTTAATTTTTCGTTTGCTTTATCGAATTTTTCGCACGTTACGGACTGCCGAGAAAACAATTGAACCGTTTTTTGCTCCGAAACAAATTCGTCTATAATAGCGGTCTGCTCGGCTTTTGCCGTCGATTGACTAACAAACATCGAATGCGTGCGCTTCGAAATAAACGCGGCTATCAGCAGCGAAATCGGGGTTAACGCAACGACCGCTATCGCCACGAACGGATTGAGCGCGAACATAAACGCCAGCGTGAATATAATCGTCGTAACACCGGAAAAGAGCTGCGTAAAGCCCATTAAAAGCCCGTCGGCAAAAACACTCGTATCGCTTATTATTTTACTTATTATTTCTCCGCTTTTATGCGAATCTAGGTAGCTAAGCGGCAATTTTTGGAGCTTCGAAAAAGCTTCTTTGCGCACGTCGCCGATTATCGAATAAGTTACTCCGTTGTTAACGGCACTTACCAACCACTGAATAATCGACGCGGCGATTATACAGCACCCCGCCTTAAAAAGCAGCGGCGTTATCGCGCCGAAATCCACTTTGCCGGCTTCGATTATTTCGTCGATCGCCCTGCCGAATAGTATCGGCGCGTAAAGAGTAAACAATACGTTTATTATCGAAAGAATAATCGACAGCCAAATTTTCGGTTTGTATTTTTTAAGCCTTGCCGTTATCTGTTTCACGTTTTTTAAAGTTTTTTTGTTTTTCATGAGCGAACGACCTCCCCGCCGCTTACCGAAACGAAGGCTTCGCCGTTTTTTTCGCCGGATTCGATTTTAAATTGCGAACGATGAATTTCTTTATATACTTCGCACGAATTCAACAATTCTTCGTGCGTACCTATACCGACGGCTTTTCCGTTATCCAAAACCACGATTTTATCGGCGTTGCAAACGGCTCCCGTTCGCTGAGAAACTATAAACACCGTGGGCTTATATTCAAGATTTGCTATCGCTTTGCGCATTCGAGCGTCGGTTGCAAAATCTAGAGCGGACGAACTGTCGTCTAAAATAAGAATTTCGGGTTTGCGCACGAGCGCGCGAGCAACCGTTAAACGCTGACGCTGCCCGCCCGAAAAATTTTTGCCGCCTTGTTCCACCACGCAATCCAACGCTCCGTTTTTATCGTAAACGAACTCGGAGCACGAATTTTCGATTGCCGCGCTTATATCCGCGTCGCTGGCATCGGGGTTACCCCACAACAAATTTTCGCGCACCGTCCCCGAAAACAACACGGCTTTTTGCGGAACGAAACCGATTTTTTTGCGCAAAACATCTTTATCGTAAGCGCGAACGTCAACCCCGTCTACTTGCACGACACCTTCGGTTGCATCGTATAATCGAGGTATAAGCGAAACGAGCGAGCTTTTGCCGCTGCCGGTTCCGCCTATTATGCCGATTACTTCGCCGGGACCGACTTCTAGATTTAAACGCTCAATCGCATTGCCGCCCTTTTCTTCGTATCTTAGTGACGCGTTTTTAAACGAAACGCACCCGCGAGACGCATTGGCTTTTTCGCTGAGTTCGCCGTTTTTTTGAGCGGAATAATAATCCAAAACCGCACCGATTCTGTTCGCGCACGCGACGGACTTCGTAACGTTTATTATAAGATTTGCAAGTTTTATAAGCTCGACGAGTATCTGCGACATATAATTATATAACGCAATCACCGCACCCTGAGTTATAACGCCGCCGTCTACCCGAATCGCCCCTACGTATATAAGAGCGATTACGGCGAAATTAATTAGCGAATAAGTTAACGGATTTAAAAGAGCGGCTATAAAACCGACCTTTTTCTGACTGTTGGCAAGAACGTCGCAATCTTCGGCGTAAGCTTTTTTTTCGTCGTTTTCTCTGCCGAAAGCACGAATTACGCGTACGCCCGAAAGATTTTCACGCGTGCGGAGAAGCACCTTATCCAGCTTTTTTTGCACCTCTCCGTAAAGCGGAATACACGCGAGCATTACGGCAAAAACCACTGCGGCTATTACGGGAATAACCACGACGAAAACGAGAGCGGAAGACGCGTCGATCGTAAACGCCATTATCATCGAACCGAAAACCACCAGCGGCGAACGAAGCAATAATCTAAGCGTTAAATTGATGCCAGTTTGCACTTGATTGCAGTCGTCGGTCATTCGCGTTATCATTGAGGAAACGCCTGCCTTATCCATATCCGAATAAGAAAAGCTTTGTATTTTTTTAAACAACGCCGCGCGCAATTCGGAAGTAGTTCCGACCGCCGCCGCAGCCGAAAAATATTGTGCGCTTATAGCAAACGCCAACCCTAGCGCACCGAACGCAACCAAAAGCAAGCACATCAAAACTATATATTTAACGTCGCCGTTTTTAATCCCCACGTCTATAATAAGCTTAACTATAAGCGGAACGCATAGTTCGAGCGAAGCTTCGAAAAGCTTAAAAAGAGGGCCCAATATTACTTGCGCTTTATATTTTTTTGCATACAAAAACAAATGCTTCATTTTATATCACCAATTCGTAATAATTTGCAAAATTACGCATTTTTAAAGAGATTTTAAAGATTTTTACGTTAGACGTAATCGCTGTAGGCGTTAAAAAACGGCTTAGCTTAAACACCTAAGCCGCCGTCTATTCCTATAACTTGCCCGGTTAAATAAAGCGGAGCGCCCGCCAAACGCAAAACCACGTCGGCAACTTCTTGCGGCGTACCGATACGCCCCGCGGGTACGTCGTTTGCAAAAGCTAATTTATCTTCGAGCGAAATACCCGAATTCATATCCGTATCTATAAAACCGGGAGCAACCGCGTTAACGGCAATCGAAGAAGGCGCAAGCTCTTTTGCAAGCGCTTTTGTAAAACCTATTACGCCCGCTTTCGTCATCGAATAAACAACCTCGCACGAACCGCCCGAAACGCCCCACACCGAAGACAAATTTATAATTCTGCCCTCGCCGGACGAAATCATACCGTCTAAAACGCACTGCGAACAATTAAACAAACCCTTAAGATTAACCGCGACGAGTTTTTCGAATTCGCCGTCGGTTACGTCTTGCAAAACTTTTTGTTTAAGCGCAACCCCCGCGTTGTTAACCAACACGTCTACGGAGCCGTATTTTTCAAAAACGTAATTAAACATTTTTAATACGTCGCTTTTGCTGGAAACGTCAGCGCGGTAAACTTCGGCAAAGCCGAATTTTTCGCCGTCCGTCGCGGAATTTATTTCGCAAGCTAACGCGTTCGCCTTTTCTTCGCTGGATAAATAATTGATTATTACGTTATATCCGTTTGCAGAAAAGGCACGGGCGATTGCTTCGCCTATGCCCCTCGATGCTCCGGTAATTAAAACCGTTTTCATTATAAAAATTTAATTAAAAAACAGCAAAAAGCTATTATTTTTTAACCCTTTCCATGTATTCGCCGGTGCGGGTATCTATACGAATAACGTCGCCTTCGTTAACAAACATAGGAACTTGCATCGAAATGCCCGTTTCGAGCTTAACGATTTTGGTAGCGTTGGTAGCGGTGTTGCCTGCCACGCTGGGTTCTGCTTCGGTAACCAAAAGTTCAACGAAGTTGTCGCATTCTACGGAGAAAGCCGAACCTTTATAGGATTTAACCAAAACGGAATCGTTTTCTTTAATATATTTAAGAGCGTCTTCAACTTGGTCGTGGTTAAGCGGAACGAGATTGTATTCGTCGTCCATAAAATAATACAAATCGCCGTCTACGTAAGAATAAGTCATTTTTTTGGTTTCGATAACGGCATTTTCAACCTTTTCGGTGGGGTTGAAAGTTTTTTCCAAAACGGCGCCGGTAACGATATTTTTCAATCTCGTTCTTACGAAAGCCGCGCCCTTACCGGGTTTTACGTGTTGGAAATCAACGATGGTATAAATGTTGCCCTCGTACTCGATGGTAACGCCTTTTCTGAAATCGCCTGCTTGAATCATAGGTAAAATCTCCTGCTGAATAAATAATT
>CAZNKA010000100.1:0-4914 GCA_964573495.1 uncultured Acidiphilium sp.
TATTTGCCCGCGTTTTCGTTCATCGAACCGTCGTCGTTCATAACGCGGATTACGGGAAGATTATGGCGAAGACCTACTTCGAAGTCGTTAGGATCGTGAGCGGGGGTTATTTTAACCGCGCCCGTTCCGAACTGCATGTCTACGTAAGAATCGGCAACTATGGGAATTTCTTTATTCAAAAGCGGCAAAATAACCGTTTTTCCCACAAGCGCCGTATAGCGTTTGTCTTTGGGGTTAACCGCGACGGCGGTATCGCCGAGCATGGTTTCGGGGCGAGTGGTTGCTACCGTTATATATCCGTCTTCGCCCTTGATTTTATAACGCAAATGCCAGAAGAAGGAAGCTTCGTCCGAATACTCTACTTCCGCGTCAGAAAGAGCCGTTTTACAGCACGGGCACCAGTTAATTATTCTCGCCCCGCGGTAAATTAAACCTTTTTCGTAAAGTTTTACGAAAACGTGATTGACCGCGCGCGAAAGGTTATCGTCCATCGTAAACGACAAGCGCGACCAATCGCACGAAGAACCCAATCTTTTAATTTGTTCGACGATGCGATTGCCGTATTTATCCTTCCAATCCCACGCGCGCTTTAAAAATTCCTCGCGCCCGAGTTCTTGTTTGGTTTTGCCTTCTTCTTTTTTGATTTTTTCTACGATTTTAACCTCGGTCGCGATAGAAGCGTGGTCGGTGCCCGGAAGCCATAACGCCTCGTAGCCCTGCATCCTTTTAAAGCGAATTACCGCGTCTTGCAGAGTTTGGTCGAGCGCGTGCCCTATATGAAGTTGCCCCGTTATGTTGGGCGGCGGCATTACTATAGTGTAAGGCAGTTTTTTAGAGTTTGGTTCGGCTTTAAAACAGCCGCTTTTTTCCCATTCTTCGTAAATGCGATTTTCAAAGTCCTTCGGATCGTAAGTTTTGTTAAGTTCCATAATTCTTCCCTTTTACGCTTTCGGGCGCGCTTTCGACAAAATCGGCAAGCGGCGCTTAAGCGTTATTTTGCGTTAGTTGCTTTTGCTTTATTGCAACCGCGTTTCGGTATTTTACAAAGCAAACATAAATTTTCTCCTATCTATTATAGTTATTTACGGCGGGATTGTCAAATATTTACTCGGCGGCGTATGATATATTGTAATTATTTTATTTACAATTTACTTATAAGGAGTTTAATTCCGTAATGAATACGAAAACGAAAATCAAAAAACTTAAAAAATCGGCGGCGGTTTTTATTGCCGCATGCATTTTCGCGCTGTGCTTTTCGGGTTGCGGCAAGCAAAACGAAAACGTTATCCGCGTGAACGAAGTAACCCATTCCGTGTTTTACGCGCCCTTTTACGCGGCAATCGAAAAAGGCTATTTTAAAGAGCGCGGAATAGAAATAGAATTGACCAACGGCGGCGGCGCGGATAAGTCGATGAGCGCGCTTTTATCGGGTGGCGCGGACGTCGGACTTATGGGACCGGAAGCGGTTATCTACGTATATCTAAACGGCAAGACGGACTATCCGAAAATCTTCGCGCAGCTTACCAAGCGAGACGGTTCGTTTTTGATTTCGAGAAACCGAAACGAAAAAGATAATTTTTCGCCCGAGCTTTTAAAGAACAAAGAAATAATCGCGGGAAGAAAAGGCGGCGTGCCCGCCATGACGCTGGAATACATGCTTAAACAAAACGGACTTAAAAACGGCGAAAACGTAACTTTGAATTACGACGTTCAGTTCTCACTTACCGCGGCGGCTTTCGAAGGCGGCACGGGCGACTATTGCACACTCTTCGAACCGACCGCTTCGGAATTCGAAAAAGCAGGCAAAGGTTACGTCGTTCAGTCCGTAGGAGCTTTGGCGGGCGAAATTCCGTACACCGCGTTTTGCTGCTTGCAAAGCTATTTGAGTAAAAACGAAAAAACAATAGAAGCCTTTACCGCGGCTATTTTAGACGGACTTAATTTTACCGCCGCCGCAAGCGACGAGGATTTGGTTTCCGCCTTAAAGGGGCAATTCCCGGCGGCGAGCGACGAAAGCATAATTTCTTCGATAAAGCGTTACCGCGAATGCGACGCTTGGGTTAGCGATCTTACCTTGAGCGAAGAAGGCTTCGAGCGGCTGAAAACCATCATGCGCGAAGCGGGCGAACTGGATAAAGAGGTGGATTACAGCGCAATAACCTTTAACGAATTCGCAAATCGCAATTAGGCGCAAAATCGCTTATATTACGCTGAATTTTAAACCTTTTTATGTTAGGCGTAATTTTAAACGCGCCGCATTTTTAGGGGGAAACGCATATGAATAAAGAATTGCTTAAGATAAACGATTTAACCGTTCGCTATCAAACGAAATCGGATGAAGTGACCGCCGTGAACGGCGTTAGCTTTAGCGTAAACGAAGGCGAATTTTTAGCGGTTATAGGAAGTTCGGGTTGCGGAAAAACCAGCGTTCTTTCCGCGGTGGCGGGGCTTATCGATTATGAAGGAGATATAATTTTTAACCCCGAAAAAATAAAAAACGCTTCGCTCGCCACGGGGTATATGCTCCAAAAAGACGAACTTTTTCCGTGGCTTACCGTAGAGCAAAACGCGCTGCTTCCGCTAAAAATTAAGCGTAAAATTACGCCGCAAAGCAAAGCGCGCGTAAACGAACTTTTAGATAAATACGGGCTTAAAGATTTTAAAAAACACTATCCTTCGGAGCTTTCCGGCGGAATGCGACAGCGCGTCGCGCTTATAAGAACGCTATCTTTTTCGCCCGAACTTTTGCTTTTAGACGAGCCGTTTTCGGCACTGGATTTTCAAACGCGGCTAGCCGTTTGCAACGACGTTTATGCCGTGATTAAAAACGAGAAAAAAACCGCCCTGCTCGTAACGCACGATATTTCCGAAGCCATTTCCGTGGCGGATAAAATTTTGGTCTTAAGCGCGCGCCCCGCCTGCGTTTTATCCGAAGAACTTTTAGACTTCGACAAAACTCTTTCGCCGCTCGAGCGGCGCGAACTCCCTCAGTTTTCGGCTTGGTTCGAAAAACTTTGGCGGCTTATAAACACGGCTTAACGAGGATTTGCATATGAAAAAATCGAGTGAAAAAACAAACGAAAAAAACAAAAAACAAGCGAGCCTTTCGTTAGCGCGCAAGTCTTATTTAAAAAAAATTAAAAAAGATTATTTTATAGTTAAGTTTTCGCGCATTGCGGTGCTTATAGCTTTTTTCGGGCTGTGGGAACTTTTAGCGAAAACAGGCGCAATCGATTCGTTTTTATTTTCCTGTCCGTCTAAAATATGCGCTACGATAGCGGCTCTTTTAAAAAGCGACGAGCTTTTTACGCATATTTTAGTAACGCTAGGCGAAACGATAGCGGGCTTTTTGATAGCCACCGCGCTGGGAACAATAGTTGCGATTTTGCTTTGGTGGTCGGATAGATTAAGAAAAATTTCGGAGCCGTATCTTATAATTTTAAACGCGCTGCCTAAAATAGCCTTAGGTCCGGTTATAATAATAGCGTTCGGTTCGGGCGCTAAAGCCATAATTTTTATGACTGTTATAGTGACCGTAGTGGTAACTTCCATAAACATGCTAAACGCCTTTACTCAAACCGAAAAAGGCAAGCTTTTGTTATTAAAAGCGATGGGAGCGAGCAAAGCTCAAACGCTTAAAAATTTAGTTTTGCCGTCGGCGGCGCCCGCGTTTTTTTCGACGCTGAAAGTAAACGTGGGGCTTAGCTGGATAGGCTCTATCATGGGCGAATATATAGTTTCGCGCAAAGGTTTGGGCTATTTAATAGTTTACGGCGGGCAAGTATTGCAGCTCGACTTGGTTATGACTTCTACCCTTCTTTTAAGCGTGCTTGCCGCAATGATGTACGCCGCTGTCGCTTTTTTCGAAAAGGCGGCAACGAGGCGCAGATAAGCACAACGTAATACGTCGCGGCAAACGAAGCCGTTAAAGGATATAATTGATCCACTATGGCGTAAAAACCCAAACGCGAAAGCAAAAACACTAAAAGAGCGAGCAACATTATATAAAGCTCGCCTCTTTTTTTTCGCTCCGCAAGCTTGATAAGCGGATATTCGGTCGATAGCTGAGTGGTTAAAATAGCACAAAAAACGGCGGCGCAAAGCAAACATTTTAAAAAAACGTTATTGCCGCACAACGCAAAAACGGGTATATCTAAAAGCTCGGCGTTTTTGCCGTTTAACGCAAGCAGATAAACGAAAATCATAATTCCCAAAACCGCGGCTGAAAAAGCGGATACCAATGCGGGCGAAAAATCGTTTTTTTCGCTTTTTATTTTACAGAAAAAAGGCTGAGATAAAAGCGCGTTGAGCGCACAATAAACCACGCATTTTAAAAGTTTTACCGCGGCGGAAGTATCGCTTGCCGAAAACGGAAACCCTATTACCCCCGTAAAACTTTCGCCTAAAATTTTGCCGGCAAGCGGCGCGAATTTATTAAAAAACAGCGAATACGCGGCGCAAACGAGCACGGCAATCAACATAAACGGCACCAATATCAAATTGGCTTTTTGTATGCCGCCAAGCCCGCAAAAACACAGCGCCGTGCTTAAAACGAGCAAGAGCACGGAGCCTATCGGTAAGCTTTTTGGCAAAGCGAACGTCAAACGAAAAAGGCTGTCCGTCGCGCTGAGCATAGAAGCCATAATAAGTAAGCTTAACGCGTACGCCGCGCCGTTACCGAACGAAAATAGCCTGTCGTTTTTGCGCTTAAGCAAAAAATAAAACAGCACGAAAAAAACGGCAAACGCCGTGACACCCGCCGCGAACGGCGAAACGCTGCCGAAAAAACTTAAAATCTCGCGCCCGGTTATAAACCCCGCGCCCACTATCGCCCCTATCACCGAAAACGCAGTTTTAACCGATGCCACCGCCCTTTTTTGCAAGATTTTTACTCCTGAATTATATTACGCTTAC
>CAZNKA010000101.1:0-4832 GCA_964573495.1 uncultured Acidiphilium sp.
GGGCGGTCAGCATATCAACAAGACGGAATCGTGTATCAGAATGGTTCATATTCCTACGGGCATCGTGGTTAATTGCCAAGACGAACGCAGCCAAATTAAAAATCGCGAAAAGGCTATGAAAGTAATGAAAAGCCGACTTTTTGATTATTATAATACCAAGTATCAAAGCGAGTATGCCGAAAACAGAAAAAGTCAAGTGGGTACGGGTGATCGTTCCGAACGGATAAGGACGTATAACTTCCCGCAAGGCAGGGTTACCGATCATCGCATAGGGCTTACGCTTTATTCGTTGCAAAACTTTTTAATGGGTGAAATCGACGAAATGATAGATTCGCTTGCTATTTCCGATCGCGAAAAAAAGCTTTCTGAACAAGCTGACGACTGAAAAACGCTTTTGATTTTTTAAAAAAAAGGCTTCACAAAAACGGAATATTGCATAAAAAAGTCTTTTTTGCGGTAATATTTCGGTAAAATCAAAAAAAAATATAAAAATTTCGTTTTAATCCTTGAAATTATCTTAAAAATAGGGTAGAATATATACAGCAAAAAAAACTCGCTTGGAGGAGCAAAAAAATGATAAAAATAATTTGCGGCGAAAAAGGAACCGGCAAAACGAAAATTATTACGGACCTCGTTAACGACGTAGTGAAGGAAGCGAAAGGTAACGTTGTTTTTATTTCGCAAAAAAAGGCTTACTCTGCCAATATAGATTTTAATGTCAGATGTGTTTACACCGAAGACTATGCAGTTACCGACATATCGGCGTTCGTAGGTTTTATCGACGGGCTTATGGCGGGCAATTCCGATATCGAATACATATTTGCAGACGGAATCATGCGTATCGCCGATTGCGGAGTAGACGCTATGGCTGCGTTGTTTGCCGAAGCTGAAAAGCTCGAAAAAGAATACGGCGTTAAATTCGTATTTACCGTTTCTTGCGCAAAAGAGAATTTGCCCGATTACATGGCAAAATACGCAAATTAACCTTATCGGCAATTACGGCGGGTATGTTTATTGCCCGCCGCGTTTTTTAAATTTTCGGTCA
Organism: uncultured Acidiphilium sp.; assembly: GCA_964573495.1. GTDB lineage: Bacteria > Bacillota > Clostridia > Christensenellales > Borkfalkiaceae > HGM11416. The sequence continues at coordinate 1,046 of CAZNKA010000101.1, forward strand.
AATAAACTGCCTCCCGCGCAGTGATAATTTTTTGCGCGGGCACTTTTGCTTTTTGTTTTTTTAATTAAAAATTTTATGGAAGAAAAAAAGATATTGTTCAGTGCGGTTCAGCCGTCCGGAACCCCCACGATTGCAAACTATATAGGAGCTATGCGCAATTTTGTGGCTCTGCAAAACGAATACGATTGCATATATTCCGTTGCGGATTTGCACACGCTTACTGTAAAGCAAGCGCCGGCGGAGCTCCGCGCGCGCACGCTTAATCTCGTCGCGCTCTATCTCGCTTGTGGTGTTGATCCCGAAAAATCGGTGGTTTTTGTGCAGTCGCATGTTCCCGCGCATGCGGAACTCACTTGGATTTTAAATACGGTTACTTACCCCGGCGAACTTTCCCGCATGACGCAGTTTAAAGATAAATCTTTGCGCCATGCCGATAACGTAAATATGGGGCTTATGGATTATCCCGTGCTTATGGCTGCGGATATTTTGCTTTACGGCGCGCACGTCGTGCCCGTGGGGAAAGATCAAAAGCAGCATCTTGAAATAGCTCGTGATATTGCAGAGCGTTTTAACAATCGTTATTCGTCCACGTTCGTCGTGCCGGAAGGCATTATTCCCAAAGTCGGCGCTAACGTTATGAGCTTGCAAGATCCCGAGCACAAAATGTCTAAAAGCGATCCCAACGAGAATGCTTTTATTTCCTTAACCGATAATAAAGACGCCATTATTCGTAAGGTCCGCCGCGCCGTTACCGATAGCGATAACAGGGTCGCGTACGATTTATCGCGCCCGGGAATAAGTAATCTCGTCGCGATATACAGTTCGTTCACCGGGCTTTCGACCGACGAAATCGAAAAGAAATTCGAAGGCGTCGGTTACGGCGAATTCAAAAACGAAGTGGGTGAGGCTATAGCTTCGGTTATCGTTCCCATAAACGATAGAAAGAACGAATTGCTGTCAGATAAAGCTTATTTGGAAACCATCATGAAAAACGGTGCCGAAAAAGCGAATTACCTTGCAAAAAAAATGCTTAACAAGGTTTATAGAAAGGTGGGGCTTTATCAGCTCGGACAAAAGTAATGTTCGGTTACGTTAAGCCGGATACGCCGTATTTATATTTGAAAGACGACGTGCTTTACAAAGCTCTTTATTGCGGGGTTTGTAAAAGCATCGGCAAAGAATGCGGTTCGGCTGCAAGGTTTACGCTAACGTACGATATAGCGTTTATGTCCGCAGTTATTCATAATCTTTTAGGGCAAGACGTAAAAATCGAACGCAAGCATTGCGTGGCTCATCCGATTACAAAACGTCCGATTGCAAAGCCGGACGATTTAACGCTCACCCTTGGTTGCCTTAATGTTATTTTGGCGTATTTTAAGATTTCGGACGACGTTGCCGATAACGGACGCGGCAAAACGAAGCGTTTATTCGTTACGCGCGGATTTAAGCGCGCGGCAAAAAAGCATCCGCGGCTTACCGAAATAGTAAAAATCAATTACGAAAAGCTTTCGTCGCTCGAAAAAGGCGGCGAAAACAGAATAGACGTTATAGCCGATCCTTTTGCTTGTATGCTTCAAGAGCTTTCCTGCGTGCTTTTAGGTGAAAAAACAACCGAAAACACGAACTTGTTTTTTTATAACTTAGGCAAGTGGATATATATTATAGACGCGCTCGACGATTACGACGACGATTTGAAAAAGGGAAACTATAATCCTTTTTACGCGGCGTATAATTCTGAAAGTTTCGAAGCTCTTAAAAAGAATTATGCCGAAGAAGTCAATTTTATTTTGGCATCGGTGATAAATTCTATAGATGAGGCTCTTTCTAACTTACAATTTAAATTTAACGCCGATTTGATACGGAATATAGCGTCTCGCGGAACGAAAGTCAGAACGAACGCTGTTTTAAACAGCTTTTCCGAAAAAGATAAAAAGAAAAAATACGACGCGTATTGATTTGTATTTGTTCTATTTATAAAAACAATGCGCCGTAAATAAGCATAAAATAAAGGAAGCAATGAACGAAATTAAAAAATATTACGAAATTTTAGGTTGCAACGAAAGTATATCGAACGAAGATCTCGACGCAAGATATCTCGAATTAAGAAAACAGTATCAGCAAGATATGTTTTTAGAAGGCGAGGCGGGTAATGCTGCCGCGCGCAAGCTTACAGAGCTACAAAACGCGTATAACGGCATTTGCGATTATAGAAAAGAAAAGGCCTCTCATGCAGGCGGCGTGAATGATCGCGGTTTTTCTAAAATCGAAGAAGCTATAAAAGTGGGAAATCTTACGGAAGCTCAGTCTTTATTAGACGAATTCGACGATCGCAACGCCGAATGGCATTACTATCAATCTATTCTTTTTTATAAAAAAAATTGGATTAACGAAAGTAAAAAACAGCTTGAAATCGCTATGCAGATGAACGAAGGCGAAGAAAAATATAAGCGCGCCTACGATAAAATGTGCAAGCAGATGAATTTTAACAACGAAAATCAGAAAAAAAACGATCCGCATTGGAACGAATCGGGTTCGGGTAAATACGAAGAACCCGCCGAAATGATGGGCGGCGACGATTGCTTAAGTTTTTGCTGTCGTTCCATAGCTTGCTCGTATTTGCTTAATTGTTGCTGTAACTGTCGTTAAGGGGCGGTTGATATGCGTGCGGATTCTAAAGCGATTGCGTTGTCGGCTTTGTCGACGGCGCTTGCCGTTATATTGTTGGTGGCGGGGGCGTATTTTGAAACGCTGGATTTATCTTGCTTATTTTTGGCTAGCTTGTGTATGATGCTCCCGCTTTATAAAGAGTATTACCTAGGTGCTTTTTTAGCATATATCGCAACGTCGTTGCTATCGTTATTGCTTGCCGGCGGAAGATTTCAAATAGTAATTCCTTTTGCTATGTTTTTCGGGCTACACGCACTGGTTAACGAATTGCAGCTTAAATTTAAAATCAACAAAATTCTTGCGCTAATAGTTAAAGAAGTTTGGTTTTTAGGCACGCTTTTGGTTATGTATTTTTTTACGCAGATGTTCGTTTCCGAAAACGAAGTCGTTCAAAAATACGTATTGTACGTTTTGTTAGGCGGCGGTGCGATTTTTTTTCCGATTTACGATTATATCATATTTAGGTTTAAGCGTTCGCTCGATATATTATTAAAAAGATTAAAACTTTAAAAAACAAATATTACGGCGCAGCGGAAACGAGCTATCGTTTATTTTTTTGCTTGCGCCGTTTTTTAGGAGAAATCATGCGTAAAAACGATGTTATAGAAGGCGAAATAATATCTTACGGCTGTGAAGGCGAAGGCGTTTTAAAGCATGAAGGAATTACGGTGTTTGTGCCTTTTGCAGCTAAGGGCGAACGGGTAAAAATTCAAATTCTTAAATGCGGGAAAGGCATAGCTTTTGCAAAGTTGATTGCTGTTTTAAAAGCTTCACCGAAACGCGTCGAGCCGAGGTGTGTCGCGTATACCAAATGCGGCGGTTGCAGGCTTTTGCATCTCGATTACGGCGAGCAGCTCGAATATAAGCGCACTCTTATTGCAGATACTCTTGAAAAAATAGCTTTTTTAAAAACCGAGCCTTCAAAAACGATAAAAAGTGAGCCGCAATTCGGTTATAGAGTAAAGCTTGCGCTTCCCGTAAGAGAAGAAAACGGAGAATTAAAAATCGGATTTTTCGCACGCAACAGCCACAGGGTGGTCGCGATCGATTCGTGCATGTTGCACGGCGAATGGGCAAGCAAAATAATTGCCGCATTAAAAAAATATATGGCGGATTATTC
>CAZNKA010000102.1:0-4809 GCA_964573495.1 uncultured Acidiphilium sp.
CCTCATTTTGTTTAGCACATAGGAGCTTTTTTGTATACGAATCGCAACACTTAAAGCTAAAGTTTTTTTGGCAACACCGGCATAACCGGTGGTTTTTTCTTTATAAACAAAAAAAACTCCGCCCTACCGAGAGCGGAGATTTTTTATTATTTGCTAATCGCGAATTAGTCTTCGACGGGGTAATTCTCGTCGAGATATTCGTCGATTTTTTCTTGAGTAGCGCTATCTATAACCGAAGCGCAGTTTTCATAATTTTTGAGGATTGCATCGCGCGAAGCTTCGTGAATGGCATCGGCTTCGTCGTCGGTTAAATCTTTAGAAACGTCCGAAACGAAAACGAGCGAATAGTAAGGATCCGAAGTGTAAACGGAGAACATATAACCTTCGACTACTTCAGGCATATACCAATCGACCGAGCTAGACAAAACGCTTACTTTTTTAAGAGCTACGCCGTCGTTTTTGCCTTTTAACAAACTACCTAAATCTAAGCTGTAATAATATGAAGAAGAATCGGTAAAATAAATCGTGTCGTTATCGTCGATAAAGCGTGCAGTGTAAGAAAGGACGTCGTCGTCAACGTATAATAAAGAACGTTTTAAGCTACCTTCGTTATCTTTGTTTTGATAATCGTATTTTAAAAGCCCGTAAGTCGAATCGAGATAAACGATGGTATTTTTATCGATAAAGAACGAAGACGAAGTAAATATCTTTTCGGCTTCGGTAGAAGAAATATCATCGGCGAGCGACACGAGCTTTTTGCTCGATTTATCCATAGCATAATATTTTACGCATGTCGCCGTGGTTTTATCGAGATATTCCGCTTTGAAATAAAGGTCGGAAGCGGTATCTTCAATAACGGTTAAGGTTGCGCCGCTAATACCGAATTCGCTTTCGCCATCGACAATTAAGCCTTTGCCGGAAACTACGACATCATCGTCACCGCTAACGGTTATGGCACGAATTTCGTTATAATCTTCGTCTTGATCGAGTTCTTCGTTATGAACTGCCGCCGTATAATAGAAAGCGGTAGCCGAGTTATCGTCGCAGAAAACGGAGGCGGTTATGGCATCGGTCGTTTTAACGGTTTTGCCTTCGGTTGCGTTGAACACTTCGATAACGCTTTCATCGTCGTCGTTAACGGTTTGCATAACGAGATAAACGACTTCGCCCGACTCAACGTAGCGATAAGAAGTCGAATTGCTTTCGACGGTTTTTAAAATAACCGATTTTTCGCCGTTTAACGTGGTTTTTACGAAATCGAGCTTAGTGTTTTCGATAACGCCCGCTTGGTTTTTAGCCGTCGTGGGAGAAGCGTAAAACACTTGGTCGCCGAATATCCAGAAGCCCGCGGTTTTATCGCCGGCAACGAAAAGCGAAGGTATTACGGTTTCTGCTTTGTTTTTAGGCGAAGCAAGGTCTGACTTTTTAATTCTTACAAGGCTGCCGACGCCTACGGAGCCGTATTCGTTAGAATCGGAATAAGCGGCTATGCCGTTTATGAAATATACGTAATCGCCTTTTACGACGACGGAGCCGCCGTTAGACGAAACGTCGCCGCCGAAATCGCCGAGATTATTCGAATAGCCCGTGGATTGGCACCCGACCAATAACGTTGCCGCGCATACGATGCACGCGGCGATGATTGTAAGGAACTTTTTCATTTTTTTACTCCTCTCAGTGAAAAAAGTTGAGTTTTTTGTTTCGGCTTTAGCAATCTGCAAACAGCCTGCGTAACCTTCAAATCGCCCTTAAACGGCATAATCCGAAGATATACTCATACATTATATACTAAAAGCGCAAAATAATCAATCGTTTTTTGCTTGCTTGCGGTTATTTTAAGTTTTTTTTCGTCATAAATTTTTATTAGGCGCAGCAAAAGCACCGCAAAAACACCTAAACCAAGAAAAAACCAGACGAATTTTTTAAGCAACGCCTAAATTTAACGGAGAATTTTATGGAAAACAAAGGTATCATAGATTTTATCGAGCGGCTTCAATCCGCCATGACCAAGAAAGATGGCGAAAAAAGTGCAAACGAACAAGCCGACAAAACAGAACAATCCGATATTAATACCGCAATTAAAACGACCGCCGCAGGCACCTCCTTCACGCGTAACGGCAATTTTATACGGAAAAAAGAACAAAACGAAAATTCTTTTACTTCCGACGAAAAAAGCTATATAAAAGCGTATAATCCGTTTAGCGAAGCACTGGCGAACAAACCGCAAATAGCCGCGCCGCGCGCAAAAAAACAGCCTAAAGAAAAAATCGACCTTTCCGCGGCAAAAAATTTAGCCTCCGAAAAAAGAACGGAGGCTTCGAAAAATATGTTAGAACTTATTAACAGACACAACAAGCTGATGAGCGAACTTAAAAACCGCTAAAACTTTAATTCCGCGAAAACACCGCGCAAAAGTAAATCGCTTCTTATCGTTTCGTTTTTATTGCCGTTATTTTAAACTTCGAGCAAAATTTTTCGTTTATTTTTATTTCATGCCTTTTTGCTCGCGAATTTGCTTTATTTGCTTTTCGAACCCGCTGTCCGAAGGCTCGTAAAAAACTTCGTTTTTAAGCGAATCGGGCAAATATTGCTGACTGACGTAGCCGCCGTAATCGTGCGGGTATTTATACCTTGCGGAAAGCTCTTTATCCGCCGAACTTGCGTAAACGCTGTTTTTTAAATGCGGCGGAACAACGTCGTCGCGCATGTTTTCGGCGGCTTGCCCCGCTTTATCCATGGCTATATACGTTCTGTTTGATTTAGGGGCTTCGCAAACGTAAATTATTGCTTGCGAAAGCGGAAGCATGCCTTCGGGCATACCTATATTTTTTATCGCCGTAAGCGCGGAAACCGCGATAACCATCGCCTGCGGATCGGCAAGACCTACGTCTTCGGAGGCGTGCGCTATAACGCGGCGCGCGATGAGAAGCGGATCGCATCCGCCTTTGATAAGCCGTTGAGCCCAGTAAAGAGCGGCGGAACTATCGCTGCCGCGCAAGCTTTTGCAAAAAGCCGAAAGCACGTCGTAATACAAATTTTCGTCGTAAGAAAGCGCTTTTTTCTGAATAGATTGCTCGGCGTCTTTAAGCTCTACGCGAATAATTCCGTCTTTATCGGCGGGGGTGGTTAAAACTGCCAGTTCCAAAGCGTTATACGCAACGCGTAAATCGCCGCCGCTTATTTCCGAAAGATGATTCAAAGCGGCTTCGGAAACTTGCGCCGAATAATTGCCCAGCCCGCGCTTTTTATCGCCTAGCGCGCGAACGAGCGCGGATTTGATATCTTCCGCTACCAGACGCTTAAATTCGAACACGCGACAACGCGAAACTATTGCGGGAGTCATCGCGGCGTAAGGATTTTCCGTAGTGGAACCTATAAAAATAACGGTACCTTGCTCGATAAGCGGCAAAAGCGAATCGGATTGCGTTTTATTGAAACGATGACATTCGTCCAGCAATAAATAAGTTTTTTTGCCGAAAAGTCGCAAATTTTCTTCGGCTTGCTCTGCAACTCGCTTAACGTCGGCAACACCGCTTGAAACGGCGTTTAATTTCACGAACGCGCCGCTCGTGGAGCTCGCGATTATGTTGGCAAGCGTAGTTTTCCCGCAGCCCGGCGGGCCCCAGAATATGCAACTGCCCAATCTGTCCAGCATTATGGCGCGGCGCAAAAGGCTGCCTTCTTCGGCTATATGATTTTGCCCCAAAAACTCGCGCAAGCTTTGCGGGCGCATGCGTTCGGCTAAAGGAATTAAACGCGTTTTTTCGCCGCCGAATCCCGATTGCTCGGTTAAATTCGCACAATCGTCGAACATATTCAAATTGTTTTCGTTTTCTTGTTTTTTCATCCTTCGTTCCTTTCGCTGAGAATTGCCCGCCTAAACGGGAGCTTGCCGTCGCGATTTTTTATTCGAAAAAGTTTTATTCGATTTTATTCGGAGAACGCCATGTTGCAAAAAACATATTTAAAACATATAAAAAATTTTAAACAGTATGCGTTTAAAAAGCCGGCGTTTAACGCAAAAAGCGCGTTTAAAAAAATCAAATCGGCGATTTTTCCGCTTTTTTTATGCGCGTTTGCGTTCGTTTTGGTTTTAAACCCGCAAAAATTCGCGTCTTCGGCGTTAGAAGGCTTAAAGCTTTGGGGGCTTACGGTAATCCCCTCGCTTTTGCCTTTCTTTTTTATCTCTTCGGCGCTTTCGCGAACCAGCGCGGTTTTTGAGCTTTGCAAAAAGCTTTCGCGCTTAACCGATTTTTTATATCGAGCAGACGGCGCGGCGGCATTCGTGCAAGCAATGAGTTTTATTTCAGGCTATCCGGTGGGTGCAAGCCTTATAGCCGAGTTAAAAGAGCAAAACGCGATCGACGACAAAACCGCGACTAAGTTTTGCACTTTTTGTTCGACCGCGGGTCCCGGGTTTGTAATAGGAGCCGTCGGCGGCGGAATGCTCGGAAACGAATCCGTCGGAGCGATTTTGTTTTTAAGCCATGTTTTATCGGCCGTTTTTAACGGTATTTTATTCAGAAAACATTGCGATAATCGACCTATAGGGGCACTTTTGCAAAAAAACAAGCAACAAAATTTTCTTTCGGAATGCGCTTATTCCACTGCTATTTCATGCCTATGTTCGGGAACGTTAATCATTCTTTTTTACGTTATTTGCGACGTAATTTTAAGCTACGGATTACTTTCGCCGATAATTTTCGCACTTAAGATTTTTTTAGCCGACGAGAAAAAAGCCGAAGCTTTAATTGTAGGGTTCATTGAATGTACGCGCGGATGCAAAATGCTTGCCGCAACCGGCGGAAC
>CAZNKA010000103.1:0-4730 GCA_964573495.1 uncultured Acidiphilium sp.
CCCAAAGCTCTGTCGTATAAACCGTAGCCCGGCTTTGCGTCTTCGCCCCAAATATTTCTGCCGTGATCGGGGCGTAAATAGCCTTCGAACCCGTTTAAAACGAGCGCTTTGACTATTGAATAAATATCGACGTTGCCCTCTCCCGTTTGATGACCGTTTTCATAAAAATCGGTGTCGTTCGTGAATTTAAGCTGGCGCAAATGCGCGAAATAGATGCGTTTTGCATATTTTGCCGCCATTTTCGGCAAATCGTTGAAACGCCCCGCTCCTAACGAGCCGGTGCAAAAAGTTATTCCGTTGTGCATATCGGGTACGGCTTCGAACAATTTATCGTAATCTTCTTCCTTGCCGACTATTCTGGGCAATCCGAAAATATCCCAAGGCGGATCGTCGGGGTGTATAGCCATATTCACCCCCGCCTTTTCGCACGCGGGCATTATGCCCTTTAAAAAATAAACTAAATTATTAAACAGTTTTTCGTGCGTTACGCCTTCGTATTCTTTCAAAAGTCCGTTCAATTGTTCAGAAGTATAACTCTCGTCCCAACCGGGGAGCCTTAAATTATACTTATCGAGCCTTTTAAAATCGTCTTCGCTGTAAGAAAGGGAAGTTGCTCCGTTGGCGTGCTTATAATACAAATTGGTTCTGAACCAATCGAACACGGGCATAAAGTTATAGCAAACGCACTTTACGCCGATTTTGCCGCAATTTATTATGTTTTGCGCGTAGTTTTGAATGTATTTATCGCGCGAGGGCTTGCCTAGCTTTATATCTTCATGTACCGGAATGGATTCGATAACTTCGGTTTCCAACCCCGCTTGCGCCGCTAAATCTTTAAGGCGTTGCAGTTTTTCGAGCGGCCACACTTCGCCTACGGGCACGTCGTACACGGCGGTAACCACGCCGGTCATTCCCTGAATTTGCTTTATATAATTTAAAGGTATGCAATCTTTTTCGCCATACCATCTGAAAGTTAATTTCATATTATTTCTCCGATTTTAATGCAATTAAACTATTTTATCGAACTTCACGCGTATTCCGCTTATTTTTTTGGCAAGCGACAAATCGTTGAGATGCTCTATTCCGCTGTCGTAGCCTAACCGAGCGAACGTAGTATCCGGCACGGTGACGTTTTGCTCGTCGATCACCTTTCCGCAAGTTGTTTTTGCTTCGGCAGCGTAATATTTGCGCCCCGAAGTTAAGCAGCGCATATTGCTTACGAAAATCGAATCTTCGCCGAAACATTGCAATTCGACGTATTCGACGGGCGTATTTTTTATAGCGAAACGAACGGTATAAGCACCGCCCGCGTCGAAGGTAACGAGTTCGGATTTTAACGAACCGTTGAATAAAACGCATTCGTCTTCGCCCGCGTATTTTATTATCAACTTAATTCTCGGCGAACCGAATCCGTCCGCCATGATTAAATCGAGATATAAAATTCCGCAATTTTTATTGGCTTCGATCGAGCGTTTTACGCTTTCGGCAAGATTTTTGCGGCGGTTTATAGTTTGCTCCATCATGTCTCCCGAACTTTTTATGCCGCTACGATAGGTTTGCCAAAGTTTTAAACAGTTTTCGTTGATTTCGTTAAATCCCGCGCTTATTTTATCGAGAGCGGCATATATATCGTCGAAATTCGCCGCGCTCGTTTTTAAATTTTCTTTTTCGTATTCGTCGAAAGTTTTAGGACCTAACGCGTTAAGCTCGAAAATAAGGCTTTTTTCTAAAACGAAATCGTAAATATCAGACAAAATATCGCGCGACGCGTCGCTTAAATCGCACTCGTTTAAAAAGCTGCGAAGCTTTTCGGCAAAGCCGGAGAGCGAATTTCTGTAAAGAAGCTTGACGAAGTTATCGTCCTCAGCCCTATCTCCCGCGCAAGTTCCCGCAAGGCACGAAGTTAACGCGTGCGTTTTTAAAAGCGTTTCGGCTATATCCTTATTACCTAAAACTTCGGTATAAACGCGAACTTTATCTTCAAAAGTTTTAATTTTACCGCTCCATAATTCGCCGCACAACGCGATAAGCGGATACGCGCCGTTGTAAAAACAATCGGAACGCTCCCACATGGTTAAAATCGCGCCGAAAGGCTTATGCTTTAAAGCGTACGCCGTTAACGTATCTACGTTATAAGTCGAAGAAGCGTTACTGCCGTAAGCGCAGAAAATATAATTAAAACCAAGCTCGTCGTATAACGAAAGCCAATCTTTTCTTACGCGATTGGTCCAATGTCCCTTCGTTTCGGAACCGATAAAGCCGTAATTCCAATGGCAAAGGATAATATCGCGCGGCAAATCGCGAACGATATCGTAATATTCGAAAAAATCGTCCCACATAAGCATGGTTTTGCCCATAGATTTTACGAGCGCGTGATTATGCATGACTTGCGCAAAGAAAATATCTTTTTTGGTCACACCTTTTTTCCTTAACTCTAAACATCTGGGACATTCGGCGAATTCGAAAATTTCGTCTAGCCCCATGTGCACGTATTCGCTACGGAACACTGAGCACACTTCGCTTATATACTTATCGAAAAACTCGTTGAATTCGGGGTTCGTGGTGCAACCGACGGAGCCGCGTTTAAAACGGTCCGAAGCCCAGCCGCGCCCTTCGATTCTTTCGTCGTCGAATTCGGAAAACTTTTTGGCTTCGTCGTAGCATAAAAGCTTTTCGATATGGGCGAAGTTTTCAAAGGCGGGGATAGCGGAAAGCCCTTTTGCCTCGATGAGATTTACGATTTCTTTTAACTCGTTTAAAGAATAAGTATCGTCCTCGTCGAAAAAGGGAGTGACGCTGGTGCGCACGGAACATTCGAGATATAAAAGAAGTGTGTTATAACCGTGTTTTGCCGCGTTATCCGCAAAGCTTTCGATAAAGTCGAGCCGTTCTTTTTGCCGCCCTAAATCTAATTGTAACGCAATGATTTCCATATTAAACCGCCGTATTAACCAATTTCGTTCCAAACGGTAACGTGGCAATTATCGCTATCGTAGTTTTTACCCGCGGAAGAATAGTCGCAAAGAGTAATTATCCCTTCTTTCGTTTTGATTTCAACAACCTCGTTGGTGTAAAAATCTGCTTTTTTAACCATTTTCGCAAGAGCACCGCCGCTCTTTTTCGCTACGGATAAAGGTTTTTTCATATCTTCGCCGAACCTTTCGTCCCGTGCGAGAACTATCGGTCCCCTTTCGAATTCGGCTTTGCCGTTTAAAATATTTCTTACCACGCGAAGCGGCATGTTCACCGAAACGCAGTCGCCCCCGCAAACGCTCAAAATCGCGTAGTCTTTTTTGTTTTCGTATTCGACGGGATTGCCGTTTACGCTTACTCCGAAATCCTTTGCCCAAGCGGGAATTCTAAGCCCGAGCGTTATTTTCTCCGCCGTTTGCACGCTTATTTTTGCCAAACCTTTTTTATAAAGATTGGCTTTTACGGCTATTTTTATTTGCCCACCGTCAGTTTTTTCGGTATACGTTTGGTCGTTATATATATTCACGAAATAAGCGTTTTCGCCTTTCATAATCGAAGCAAGCCCGAAAATCGCAGTGCCCGCGCCACCTATGCTTGCGCAGCAGCCGTAAGTTTTGCCGTCGTTCATAACCATAAAGCCGCCGACGACCTTGCCGCGCGTTCCGTAACAAAGCGGGCTGTAACTATCGAACGGATAAGGTTCGTGCGGAGCGAGAACCATGCCCTCTTCGAGCCAAACGCGGCCTTCTGTTTTTGCCATTGTCTGATTTTCGCTGTTAACCGCGCCGAAAAGTGCGTTGTAACCCGAACGCTCGATAACGTCTGCGTATTTTGCCTCACCCGTAACGGCAAGGAGCTTAGCGCAAAGCTTCATAAACGTTACCGTAACGCAAGTTTCTTGCATAACGCCTTCGGAAGGTTCCGTTTGTTTGACGATAGAATCATCGAAAAGCTCGTGCGTACAGCCCGAACAACCTATAACGGTATAATCGCTTTCGAGCACCATATCCGCAAAATTTATAACCGTCTGAAGATGTTCTTCGTTGCCGACTATTTTATAATATTCGAGCAAACCTTCGAAACAACTAGTCATTTCGTACGCTTTGGTGTGAGTAAATTCGAAAGGTTTTTTGGTTTTGCTTTTGCAAAGCTCTATTATGTTTTGATCTTTGGTAAAACCCGTGCTTATTATGTATTCGGCAAAATCGAGATACCTTTTTTCACCCGTAAGATTATAAAGCTTAACGAACGGTTCTAAAACAGAACACGAATTCATTCCGCCGTAAACCCCGCTGGTATTGTATATTTCGATTTTGTTTTTTCCGCTTCCGACGTGTTTGATTATATAATCTGCATGTTTTTTAAGCGCTTTTGTTATTTTTGAAACGAGCGCTTTGCTTTTGCATATTTCAAGGTAATACAAAAAGCCCAGCATTACGTATTTTCTGCCCCACATATCCCACCCTTTAAACTCGGTTTCACGCGAATAGGTGGAATATCTGCCGTCCGAATCGGCGGCGGTAAGCATATCTTTAACGCTTTCGGTTATTACGGCGTATAGTTTGGCGTTTGCGGTCGCACGGTAAGTAAGGCTTGCGGCACGCATCAGCTTGCCCCAAAATTCGCCGCGCCAACCGTTATTTCCGCCGTCCGGCTTAATTCTGTATTGGTTAACGGTCAATTTCCAAAGCTCTGCATCTAAAAATTGCTCGTTTATCGTGTATTCGATCATTTGCCCGGGATAGCCTTTTGTTCGG
>CAZNKA010000104.1:0-4720 GCA_964573495.1 uncultured Acidiphilium sp.
CGCCGAATCCTAAGGAAGCGTATAACGAAACGGTAACGGCTTCTTCGGCTTTAATCGCAAAAAGCATATAAGACTCTCCGGGTACGTTGATTGCGGAATCGGATATATGTCCGACGTAACAATTACCGCTTGCCATATCTTTATCGTACCATCTCCAAAGCCAATTAGTGCCGTCAGACCAAGCGTTGCTTATCGCGTTTTCAGCTTCGAAACGATAGTAGTTAAAGTAACCGTCCTTATATTCGTCTTGACAGCGATCGCATTTATGTAAAACGTATCCGTCGGCTTCCGCAGTAGGTTCGACTACGGTTTCTTTGTAATCGTGCTTTAAAGCGTCAACAGTTTCTTGCTTGACCAATACTTTTTCACATACGGAGCAGTGCTTACCTTCGGTTAAACCCGTTTCGGTACAAGTGGGCGCTTTAGCCTCGTCGATAACCTCGGTATGTGCGGCGGGGATTACTACCTTAGTGGAATAATCGCAACCTTCGCGCTTACAAGTATCGTAAGCATTCCAGCCGTCTTGCGTGCAAGACGGCGATTGAGCATCGTGATGCTCAATATCGTGTGTGAGCGCCGCGATTACGGTTTCTTCAGCGGTCATCGGGGTGTAGTTTTCGTCGGCAAACAATTTATCGCAACCTTTGCAACGATAATATTCTATATTGCCTGCGGCTTCGCAAGTAGCAGCCACTGCCTCTACTTTCTCTAAGTCGTGCGTATGTACGCTCGTTTCGCATCCGATTAACCCGAAAACGCAACAAACGAACAATGCGGTAAGCGATATAATCGCTAAGTTTCTTTTCATAATTTTCTGTCTCCTTATATTTTTATTTTTTTACGCCGTCTAAAACGGTCGAGGTTTCAAGTGAGATATAGTCCATATTGCAAGTGGCGCCCGAATTTATTACGAATTTAATTTCGTTAGCGTCCTTATTAAGCGTTACGTTTCCTAAAGTGCATACGACGTAATTGAACCAAGAAGCGGAGTACCCCGCCGTATCCGGAGAAATCGTTTCCTTATCTAAAACCAACTCTACGCCGTTTATCGTAATAGTAAAGGCGTTTTTGGAAACGCTGCCGTCAGGAAGAGATAAACGAACTTTCAATAAAGCCTCGCACGCTTCTTCCGCGGTGACGGTAAAGGTTACGTAAGCTACGCCCGGGTTTTCTCCCGCCATATTTGAAATATGCCCTACCGCCTTGCCGCCGCTTGCTTTTTCGTGTTCGTCGATAGACAAACTCGAGTGTCTTTGCGCATTTTCGGCTTCGTAAATATAACCTTCGTCGGTTTCCGCTACGGGCGGGGTATCGGTTGAATCGAAGGTGCCCGCGGTTAGCGTCGCTTCGTCGGTAACGAGGGTGATAGAATCCATCGAAAATCCTACGTTGCCGTTATACATTGCGAATTCTATAACGTTATCGCCTTTTTGTAACTGCAACTTGCCCATATCGACTTTATAGAAAGAGAACCATTCTTGTTCGCCGTCCGTCAAAGCCTCGACGGTGCCGTCGCTATCGTAAAGTTCTTCGTTAACCAAAATAACCACGAAGTCGGTTACTACTCTTGCGTTGCCCGCTTTTGACAACGTCGCGTAAAAATCAACCGTAACGTCTTTATCGGAAACGATTTTAAAGGATACGGAAGCACCTACGTTGTCGGATAAGTTACCGACGAAAGTTTCGCCCTTTAATCCGCTGTTTTCGATAGAAAGCGAACCTTTTTGTCCGCCTTGCAATTTAGCGTTTTCAGCCTCGAAGACGTATTCGTTACCCGTCGGCGTAGGAGTAGGCGTAGGATCGGGGTCTATATCGGAATTCGACGCTGAACTCGACGAACCGCTGTTATCCGAATTAACGGGAGGTTTAACGGTCCCTCCGCCGCTCAAAGTCAAGGACAAAACGAGCGCGACGACTAAAATTACGGAAGTTACCGTAGTCGTCAGAGCCCAAATACGGGTTTTGGTAAGTTCGTTTAATTCGCTCTTAATTTGCGGCTTATCTG
The DNA here is from genome assembly GCA_964573495.1 of uncultured Acidiphilium sp. Taxonomy (GTDB): domain Bacteria; phylum Bacillota; class Clostridia; order Christensenellales; family Borkfalkiaceae; genus HGM11416. The sequence continues at coordinate 2,006 of CAZNKA010000104.1, forward strand.
AACTATCCGTCTTAGAAGAATTTTCGTCCGCGTTATCTATGACGACTTCTTTAGGATGTTTTTCTTTATAGTAAGCGATGTATGAAAGTACCGCCAAAGTTATCGAAACGGCAAGTAATACGCCGAAGATAATTTGAAGAACGAGTATGACGGTTTCCCACCAAGTTAACGGCTTAATGATTTCCGAAGTGGAAGTAACGCCGTTCATAACGTTGGAGTGAAGCCTCGTGTATAAAATTCTGTGGCAAGCGTTTCTTACGCCAGTCGCCACCACTGCGTTGTTTTTATACTTTTCAAGCCTCGATACGTAAGAGCCGCCGAAAAGCCAAGAATCTTGTCCCGCGACGACGCCGTTAGCAAAAGCTTTGTCGTCAAACATATAGTGCGCGCAACAAGCGTCGGTGATAAACGTTCCGTTAAAGCCCCACTCGTTTCTGCAAACGTTGGTAAGCAATCCTTTATGGCGACCTACCCAAGTGCAACCGATACGACTGAAAGAGGTCATCGCCCCGTTCATATTGCCTTCGGTAAAACCCGCTTCGAAGGATTTTAGGTAAAGTTCCCTTATGGTTTGTTCGTTGGCCCAAACGGTAACGCCGTAACGATTGGTTTCTTGCTCGTTCAAAGTAAAGTGTTTGGTGGCAACGATTACGCCCTTGGATTGAATACCCGAGACTTCCGCCGCAAGCATTTTACCCGATAAAAATCCGTCTTCACTATAATATTCCGCGTTTCTTCCCGAGAAAGAAGCGCTTCTGTGGATATTTGCGCCCGGTCCGTAAATAACGTTGTAACCGAGGTGAAGCACTTCCATACCGAAAGCGTTACCCATTTTATTGACTAAATCACTGTTAAAAGTCGTCGCGGTGTTGACGAGCGACGGAAAGCACATTTGAGATTCTTGTCCGTCTAAGTTACCGGCCCAAATGCCGAACGGCCCATCGTTTCCTTTAAGACCTTTAAGCCCTACGCTTAACGCGCCGTTATCGGAGTCCGCTACGAGAGCGCACGCGTCTTCCCAAGTAAGTTGATCGAGTAGCGCGTTCCATAATTCGCTGTCGAAATCTTGATCTTTCAACATTATAAGGCTTAGTTCTCCGTATTCCTCGCTGATCTTACCGAAGGAAGGCATCGTAACCGTTTCGTCGGCTTCAATTTCCTTTCCGTACTGCATATCGGCGATCATTTCGGCGGAAGTGCATTTTAAGTTTACAGCCGAGGGATAAGTATTTTGCCAATCCTTGCGGGATAGATAAGTTACGGTCTGCCCTTGCAATCCGCTATAAAGATTGACGTCGGCGTCTGCAAATTGATTTTCGATCTTTTCGCCGGTGTAAGGAGATACCGAATAAGTTTCGTAATCGTCCTTGTCTACGACGATTTTACTTGCCAAAAAGGGTGTGCCGTTATACGTCATACCGTCCGAAACGGTTTTTCCTTGCAAGGCTAAGATATTATTTAAAGCATCGTGAGAAGAAGCACCCGTCGCCAAATAATAATCGCCTTTTTCCAAAATATAAGTACCTTTGCCGTAAGTATCGTAAGTTTTAAACTCGTATTCGTCCACTTTTACGGTTAAAACCTGACTTTCGTTAGGGGCTAATAATTTAGTTTTATCAAACCCGACCAGTTCGACGGCGGATTTTTCGATACCGACGTTTTTATCGTACTCGGTATAAGGTTTGCTTAAATAAATTTGGAAAACTTCTTTACCCGCTATGGAGCCCGTATTGGTTATCTTTACCGATACTTCGTAACCGCCGTCGACCTTTTTAACCGAATAATCGGAATATTCGAAGGTCGTATACGATAAACCGTGTCCGAAAGAATACGCCACTTCGTCTTGATATTTCCAACCGCCGCTTCCCGCTTTTACGCCTGCGGTTCCGTTTGCGTTAAAAGATGGATTCAGTACGGAGTCGGCGTAACGAGTTTCGTAGTAACGATATCCTACGTAGATGCCTTCTTGATAAACCAAGTACTTTTGGTTGTGCGAAGACCATTCTTCCGCAGGAAGTCCGCTTCCGACTTCCGAGAAAGTGAAATCGCCGAAGTTTTCGGTTGCGGGTGCGGAGAAACTGTCGTATACGTAGGTATCGGGAAGTTTTCCGGACGGATTCGCCTTGCCGGTTAAAAGGTCGGCTATTTGCTCGTAACCGACGTTACCGCCCGTCCCTACCCACATACAAGCGTCGATGTCGTAGTTTTTGATATTTTTAAATTGCATCGCGTTGGAACAGTTTATCAAAAGAATTATTTTTTTGATTTTGCCTTGCGATTTTAAAGTTTTGAGACTATTTAAAACGTCCGCTTCGTTAGCGCTTAAATCCATATAATTGTCGTCGAAGCAGTTATCTTTTTTAAACTTTTCTCCGTAATATTTAAACGTGTCTTGATCCTCTCCGCTCATACGGGCGATAATCATAATCGCGGCGTCTTCGTAAAGTGAAGAAGTTACGTTGCCCGCTTTAGTTGTATCGAGTTTGGAAAAAGGCGCTTCGTTTATCGCGGCTTCCTTGTAAGGTTGATTGGAAGGATCGCCGTCGCCACCTCTTACGTGGATGGTTTCTTCACGAGTATACCCTTCCGTTTGTAACAACTTATAAGCGGAAAATAATTTAGAGTTTACCGTAACGCCGTCATCTTCCAAAGCCTTTTTTAAGTCGTTTTTGACTACGGGATTAACCCTTCCCGAACCGTTTTCGCATAATAAAA
>CAZNKA010000105.1:0-4691 GCA_964573495.1 uncultured Acidiphilium sp.
GAAATGGGCGATATTAAAAATATTTTTTCTTACTTTTTGCGACTTATAGACGTTTACGATAATCGAATAACTTCGCTTTTAACGCAAAACGGCAAAGCAAATCTTATTTTAACGCCCGACTTGGGCGACGTAAGCCAATATAAAATAGACAACGTGCAATTCTGCTACGACCGCGGCTATCGGTGCGCGATTGAAAAAATGGACGAAATTAGAGCACTTTTAGTATAATTTTTTACAGAAGCACGAATTTTTACAATAACATTAAAACGTTACAAAATTAAAAATTTTGTTGCAACTGTCGTTGCTTTGCGTATTGCTGTCGCAATCCGCCGTTTTTGTTGAAATACGGCGTGAAAAAGTCCTTGCAAGCAAACTTTTTCACTTATATTATAAAAAACTAGCCCGCTTTGGCTTTTTACGGCTAGCGGGCTGTTCGTTTTTTAGCGCGCGTTATGCAAATTACGTAATCACGCGCATTTTATTAAATTGTTTAAACCGGGGTTATAAATTATAAATCGTCGACGTCTTGTTCGGGATAATCGAGATCGCTAAACAAATACGTACCCGTCCAACTACCCAGAACGTCGTAAGAAGAAACCATTTTTTCAGCCGTTTCCGTTATTTTTTTAACCCTACTCTTTTTATTTTTCATTACATACAGCCGGTGGTTTTTCTCGAACCGCCGCACCCTCTGCTCGAACCCGAGCTCTTTTCGCGGTTTTTATCTCCGCTTTTTACGTCGTTTTTACTTCTCATAAATCCTCCTTAACGGTCGCCGAAAGCTTTTTCCGACGACCATAAGGAAGTTAGAAAAACCCTTCGGTAAAAGCAAATTTTTTAGTTCGCTTTCGCCGTCGATAGTATTATGAGCCGTTTTTTGATTTTTAATCGCAAAAAACGAAATTTGGCGAAAAAAATTTTTGTAAGCCTTAATTAGTCGACTTTCGTCGAAATTTGTAAAACTAAGGCGCGTTTTAAAATGAAAATTTATTTAACCGATATATTCGAAAAAACAATCGCAACCGATAAACTTTTTTTGCTTTCGGAACGCGGAAAACGCAATTTCGAAAGGTATAAAAACGCCCCGAGGCGGGCTTTACAGTCGGCTGTCGGCGATTTATTGCTGAAAAACGCGATTTTAAAAACTTGCCCCGATTTATGCGCGCCGCTTTTTATCGAAGAAAGCTCTGCCGGTAAGCCCTTTATTAACGGCGCGCCCGATTTTTCGATAAGCCATAGCGAAAATTTAATAGCCGTAGCCGTTGCGGACGACGGCGAAAACGGCGCGGGGGTAGACGTTCAGCTTTTAAAAGAACCGCTTTCGCAAAGTTTAATTAAAGGCACGCTTTCGGAAAACGAAAAACAAAAGCTTTTGCTTATACGAAACGAACCCGACCGTGTTAAATATTTTTATAAACTTTTTACCGAAAAAGAAAGTTTCGTTAAATTCACCGGCGAAGGCTTTACTAAATTTCCGCGCGACGTAACCGATTTTAGCGGCGCCAAATTTTTAACCAAATACGTATTTCGCCAAAGCGAACTTTATTGCCTTACGGTTTGCTCGCAAAATATTTTATCGATAAAAATAAACGTAGTCCCCTTTGAATCGTTGTTAAATTAAAAACTAAATCAAACGCTTCTGCCCCGCTTTACGCGGGGGTTTTCACACCGAAAGTGCCGTTAATCAACCTATAGCGGCACTTATTAATAATTTACACAAATAGCTCGTTCCGGAAATCAGCCATTCCCGCAAATAGCGTTATGCCCTTTCGTGCTTGACTTAGCACATTTTTTACTACCGCACGGATCTAGATTTATGGAAACCTTTTCTTGTGTAGAAACACAACTAGAAACGCTTCCGCCTTCTTTATACCCGACAATACCGCCGGCAAAAACGTGATAAGCCGATTTCGAGCTGCCGTATGTAGCGTCGGCTAAAACGGAAACAACGTTATATCTGGAACAAGAATTCACGGTTCCACCACTCATTAAACCTACGATGCCGCCGATATAACACCAGCAATCGGCAGTCGTATCGTTACTAGAATAATTAATTCGCGTTCTTCCGTAAATCGCGGCACTCGTTACTTTGCACGAAACTATTTTACCGCTTTCGACTTGCCCCGCAAAACCGCCTACGTAAGCATGTGTTTTTTGTTTTTTATTATCTGTATCATGGCAAGCGTATACGTTCGAGCTACCGGCAATTTCACACGTTTTTATTTCGCCGCCTGTTAATTTTCCGCAAACGGTTCCTACGTAAATATTTTCAATTCCTACGTGATATTTCCACACGTGAATATTTACGTTTTCAAAAACGACGTTTCTTATTTTTCCGTTTAGACATTTGAACATGCCGAACATACTATCGTTGCTTTCGTCTTTTTCAGCCACGTAAGAAAGTCCTTTAATCGAGTAACCATAACCGTCCAACGTTCCGTAAAAATTATCTATAGGCATCCACGGAAAGCTCGAGCATTCGATATTGCAATCTAAAACGATACAATCGTCAGCAGCGCTCTCTTTTAAAGCCGAGTATAATCCTTCAACCGTTTGAACGTGAATTTTTCCGTCTTCGATTTTACTTCCGATGTAATTTTCAGGCTCTATTTCATCCAACCCCAAGCTCTCTATTATCCCTAAATCAAAATTCAGCCCTCCTTCTACGTCCATATCGAATCCTTCGCTTTCGCTATAAACGTAATTAAATCCGCGCCCTATAACGGAAGACTTAACCGTTGCGTAAAAATCCCCGGTTTTTACGTCTTTAACTATTACGCCGTAAGCTTTAACGTCTACGGATAAGTAATAATAGTACCAACCCGTAGGATCGCCGTTTTTAAACGAAATCGACGTTGAAAGAGCTTCGCTTTCGCTATAGGAAGACGCTTCTTCGTAAGAACTCGACCAAGAACTCTCCTTCACACTACCGATCGTACGAGAATAACCCGTTTCGACTTCTAAATCAATCCACTTAGGAAAATCTACGCTCACTTTTATTTTTACATCTTTCGTCGAACTTTTCGTAGTCGTTTCCGAAATAACGGAACTCGTCGAATTCTTGATAGTATTCGAACTAGCCGAAGACGCGGTCATCGTTCTGGTAACTTCGCCGCTTCCGCCGTAATAACAATACCCGTAAGGCGAATCGACGCGTAAATTCGCATAAGTGCCCAAATCGAAAACGAAATAAAAATAATTATCGTCCTTATAAGAAACGACGTCGCCAACCCCGTTAAAATCACTTTGCTTAACTACGGTTTTTGCAGGAGATATAAAAATATTACTCAACGCTGAGGAATTATTATTTTTATTATCCTCGTTTTTATCGGCAACTTCACCGTTAGTACCTGAATTTCCGCCTTCTGAACTTATCCAACCCATACCGCCGGAATTTTCAACGTCAGAACTTCCGTCCTTCGTCGAACTACCGACAGCCGAAAAATCGGACGAATTGTTTTTTAAAAAATCAAAACCGTCCGCATTCGCGGCAACGAACGCACCGAGTGCAAAACACACTACTAAACATAAAGCAAACCCTATAAATTTTTTCATGCCTTACTCCCTATTTTGCGAATATTTTCGCTCTTTTTTATACAGTTCATAACTGTACTAGCACAATTATACAATTTAAAACTGTATAATGTCAAATAAAAAAGGTCAGCATGAACGAATTTGTCGAATTATCAAAAAATTTATCGGAAATGAGAAAAATTTACGGTTACACGCAAAAATACGTTGCGGAAAAGCTAGGCATAACGTATCAATCTTATCAAGCGTATGAACGAGGTATAGCGGTGCCTTCGCTTAAAAATTTTGTAAAATTAGCCGACTTGTTCGACGTTTCGCTGGATTTTTTAATAGGTAGGAAAGATTTATAATTTTTAAAGCTATAAACCGAAAGTGCCGTTAATCGACCTATAGCGGCACTTATTTAATTACAAATTGCCGTAAAAAGCAAATTTTTAGCACAAAAACAACCCGCACGAAATTTTTACGTGCGGGTTGTTTTTAATTAAAAATAACAAAAATCCGCACGGATAAGCACCCATGCGGATTGTTTTGTTAATTAAAATCTTAAAATTATAAAATTTCTTTAACTTTAGCTGCCTTGCCGGTTAAGCCGCGTAAATAATAAAGCTTAGCGCGCCTTACTTTACCCCTGCGGACTACGTCGACCTTAGCGATTTTGGGCGAATGAATGGGGAACGTTCTTTCAACGCCGATACCGAAAGACAAACGCCTTACGGTGAACGTTTCGCTTATTCCGCCATGCCTTTTAGCAATAACAACGCCTTCGAAAATTTGAATTCTCTCTCTCGTACCTTCGATAACTTTAACCGAAACCTTAACGGTATCGCCTACGTTGAAGGAAGGAGTTTCTTGCTTCATATTTTCTTGATTGATTTGATCGATAATATTAGCCATTGGACTTATACCTCCTTTTATTACCAGACGTTCATTGCCGCATTGCAAGAGGACCGCCCGAAGTCACTTGTAGTATTTTATCATACAATACCGCTTAAAGCAAGCGTTTTTATGCCGTTTTTATAAACTTTAGCCAAATTTTTGCTTGTTTTGCAATAAAAATTAGTTCTTATGCTTACAATCGCAGCCTTCGTGTTCGTGGTAGTGTCCGCAACCTTCGCCGTGTTTATGCCCGTGTTTGCAATGCTCGCCGTGCCCGTGGT
>CAZNKA010000106.1:0-4676 GCA_964573495.1 uncultured Acidiphilium sp.
GACGACGGCGTTACCCAAGACGTGCGCTTAATAAATATTTTTAACAAGTATAATTTGAAAGCGACTTTTAATTTAAATTCTTCGCTGCTCGGTTTGCCTAATTTTTTAGAGCGCAACGGCAATAAAATTTCGCATAACAAAAATTCCGTTAAAGACGTAAAACGCATTTACGAAGGGCACGAAATAGCCGTTCACACTTTAACGCACCCTAACCTAACCACTCTCGATAAAGACACGATAATATATCAAGTCGAAGAAGACAGAAAAAAGCTTTCGGAAATAGCGGGATACGAAGTTGTGGGAATGGCTTACCCTTGCGGGGGCGAAAACAACGACGACCGCGTTGCTGAGATAATTAAAAACAATACGGGAGTAAAATACGCGCGAACAATTACTTCTTCGCATAGCTTCGATAAGCAAAATAATTTGTTCCGCTTTAACCCTTCCGTATATTATATCGAAGACTGCTTAGACGAAACGATAGACAGATTTTTAAATTTAAAAGCCGAAAAACCTCAGCTTTTATATATTTGGGGGCATTCTTACGAAATGGACGCGGAATTTTTGAGCTGGGAACATTTTGAAAGCTTATGCGAAAAAACGGCTAACAGAAACGATATCTTTTACGGAACGAACAAAGACGTTTTACTAACCGATGGTTAAGCAATGGTTAGGCATAAAAAAAACATGATTTAAAGCCTTAAAGCCGAAAATCATGCTTTTTTTATTTGCAAAATTAAATAAATCAGATTAAACCAAAAACAAGCAAATTAAGGTAAGTGCGATTAAAAACGCGAAATTAAGCGCCAAAAACAAAAGCAAATAAGAACCGCGCTTTTCGGGATATGCCTTCGAATAATGCCCCAGAGAAATAAGGCTGGCAAGCGAAGCTATGGGCGTTCCCGCGCCGCCAATGTTTACGGCAAGCAGCAAGTTTTTATAATCTGAAGTGAATTTGGAAAGGAAAATAGCGGTGGGCACGTTAGAGAAAAATTGGCACGAAACAACCCCGGTTAAAAGCGTGCTTTTGCTTATAAAAAAATCGACCGCGCCTTGAACCGCGCTTACGCGCGCCATGTTCGAAGCAAAAACGAAAAAACAGCAAAAAGTTAAAAGCAAGGGGTAATCCACCTTCAAAAACGCGCGTCTATCCAAAATCAACATTAAAATCGCTACGATGACGGTTACAGCCGCATAATTTACCACGCGTAAAACGGCAAGCACCGCAAAAACGAAAAAACAGAAATATGCGCCGCACTTAAACGGGTCGATTGAATTTTTTTCGTCATGCTTAAGCTCCAACTCGTCGTTTTTTACGGCTACCAAGCATAAAACCAGCAACGCCACGGCGGAAACCGCAAACGGGACGACCATAATCTGCACGAATTCGCCTACGGAAATCGAATAAAACGAATAAAGATACAAGCTTTGCGGATTGCCGAACGGCAAAATCATTCCGCCCAAGTTTGCCGCGATATTTTGCATTATAACCGTGAAAGCGCAATATTTCGGCTTTTCGCTAAGCGAAAAAACGTTTAGTGTGAGCGGCAAAAACGTTAAAAGAGCCATGTCGTTAGCCAAAAACATAGAGCTTATAAAAGTTATGAAAACGAGCGCTATTACTATTTTACGCTGACTTTTTAGCTTTTGTATGAATTTTACGGCTAAAAACGTAAAAAATCGCATGTTTTTTAGTCCCGCGATAACGAGCATCATCACGAAAAGATTTGCCAAAGTTTTTAAATCGAAATAGCCCAAATACTGCTTATCCGGCGGAATTAAAAACGCCGAAACGATTGCCAAAACGAATGCTATTACGAGTGTGAAATTTTTTAAAACGACCGCTTTTGCTTTTGTAAAAACCGTGCTCATTTTTTTATGAATTAACCCTTCTTTTTTTACTTTCAATTTAAAAAGCCCGCCTATAGGTCGATTATCGGCACTTTCGGCGTTTTTGTTTTAATAAAAAAATTCTAAGCGGAGAGCTATATGCCCTCCGCTTTTAATTATCGTTTTATTAAATTTTAGCGGTGATTACGCTAATTCGAAGCGAACTACGCGAACGGTAAAATTGGTTCCGTAAGAGAACAGCTCGGGCGTTAAAACGCCGTTTTTGATTTCTGCGCGAGCGCCGTTATCGAGATATTTAGCGTTTTTAATCTTTTTATCCGTTTTAATAACGATAGCGCCACCTTCTTCTTTATATTTGGTTACGCTGCCGTGCCCGTTAATGCCTAAATCTTTAACGATTGCGTAATAATACTTGCCGTCGGTTAAAACGTCGGCGTTTTTAGCTTCGATATCGCTCTTTTTAACGTTGTAAATGAAGTTCTTGTTAGCCTTGATCCACTGCCCGATAAGTTTTAAATATTCTTTATCGAAGGGGCGGATTTTGCCGTTGCCCATAGGTCCTACGTTCAAAAGGAAGTTGCAGTTGCAAGCGCGGCAATCCACTAAGTTTTCGATTAATTCTTTTACGGGTTTATAATCGATATCGTTTTTAGCGTATCCCCAATGGTCGTTTAAAACCTGACACATTTCGCCTGCTATGGGGCGTTCGGGGCGAGTTACGTTCATAGGCTTGCCGCGTTCGAAGGTAACGCTGTCGATTTCCTTATGACCGACCTTGCCCATATCGCCCATTCCCGTGTTATTGATAATCATAGCTTCGGGTTGATATTTGCGAATGGTTGCGTAAAGCCTGTCTTCTTGCCAATCGGCGTCGAATTTATCCCACATGCCGTCGAACCAAAGCCCGCCGATTTTGCCGTAGTTTTTGCATAAAATTTCTACGCTTTTGCAAAGATAATCGATATATTTCGGGAAATCGGTTTTATAATATTCGATATGCCAATCGAGCAAAGCGTGGTAAAAGAACGGAACGATGCCTTGTTTATTACATTCGTCTACGAATTCTTTAACCAAATCGCGACCGCAAAGGCTGTGCGGAGCGTCGAAATCGTTTAAGCCGCAGGTATCGTATAAACAAAATCCGTCGTGATGCTTGGTGGTTAAAGTTATATACTTGCAGCCGACCGCTTTTGCGGTGGCAACCAAGTCTTTAGCCCAAGTTTTCGAAGGATTGAACTTTTCTGCCGATTTTATATAGGCGGCACGGTCTTTATCGTTTAAAAAGTATTCGCGCCACTCGCCCTTTTCGTGCATGCTGAACAAGCCGAAGTGGACAAACATACCGAAAGCGTGTTTTTCAAATCTTGTTACGTATTCGTACATAATATCACCTTATTTTTTTATTAATTTTTAATCGTTTTCCAAAACGATTTGCAACTTAATTTCGCTTAAATCGCTTAATTTTTGTTTTTCGATTACCACTTCGCCGTCGCTCACGGTTAAATCTTTTCCGTTAAGAGCGGCGCTTTTTATTTTGCAACCGAATCCGCTATATTTTACAAAAATCGGTTTTTCGCCGTAATTTAACTTGATTTCCGCGTTTTTATAAGCTTCGGGAACGCACGGCTTAACACTTAGCGAGTGTAGCGTGAAGCGAACGCCGAACATCCAATTGTAAATAGCGCGTTCTATCATAGCCACGCTGCCCGTTAAAAACGAACCGCCCGTTCTGCCGTAGAACGAAGGAACCAAATGATAGCAATTGGTTACCGCGTAAGGCGCGGCGCAAATAGCTTCTTCCGCATGCGAATTTTCGTTAAAAGGCATTGCAAAATTCAACGCGGAATAAAGTTTTTCATGCTCGCCCGCGCAAGCCAGAGCGCGCGCGTAGAAAAGTTGCGAGCCGTGGTTGTATACACTTGCGTTTTCCGCAAAATACGGCTGAAAATCACCCGTGCCCATTTTTCCGATACCCGCGATATAAGAACCGCCGAAGGGCGTTGAGAACAGCTTGTAGCCGTCCTTCGTTTTTAAGCTTTCTAAATTGGCTATAACCGAACTTTCTTTACCCTCCGCCGCGCCGCTTATGATAGCGTAGCTGTTGGTGGGGGCGTAAATTCGCTTTTCGCCGTCCGGATCGCATTCGGAGAACAAGCGCAAGCCGTCGTCCGAAAACACTCCGTCGTAAAAGCCGCTCTTATTGAAAGCCGCCGCGTTTATTCTTTGCTTAAGCCCTTTTGCGAGAGCCAAATATTCTTCGCCGTTTTCGCCTAAAACCGCGCAAATTTCGGCAAGATATTTCAAACTCATTAAAAGTTGACACGAAACCATTACCGTTTCGCCCCTGCCTTTTATTCCGGCGCCGCTTAGGCAATCCAGCCAGTCGCCGCCCTGCATTTTAACAAGCCCGTGCTCGCCCGTATTTTGCGCCGAAGTTAAATATTCAACGCCTTTTTTTAGATGAGTAAAGCCGCTTTCTTGCAAGGTTAAGTTATCGTAATAAGCGAATTTTTCGCTTAAAATCGAATAATCGTCTGTTTCGGAAATATAATCGTAAACGAATTCCGTAAAGAAGCACGCGCTATCGACGAAGGCGCGCAAATCAAACTTTTCGCCGCCGCCGAACGGAACTTGGCGCGGATACCAACCGTCCGAACGCTGTTTAGAAAAAATATTAGCGATAACCGCGCGACAAGCGGATTTATCGTAATCGATATACCCCTCGAAGTCGTTAGAAGCGTCGCGCACGCCGCGCATTCCGGTAGGCCAACCGCGGTCGAGCGAAGTTACCCATTCGAGTTCCAACGGCAAAAATCCGTTTACGA
>CAZNKA010000107.1:0-4653 GCA_964573495.1 uncultured Acidiphilium sp.
TCGGTTACGTCGTAACGCGGGCGGTTTTTATATTCGCCGCGAGTAAAATCGGGGAATTGTTGCAAAGTTCCGCCCTCCGCGATAGATTTTTCGGACAGAGCCGTTACGACCATCCAGCTTGCGGCGTCGTAAACGTCCAGCGGGAAAGGCTTGCCTTCTTTCATGTAACCGAAGAACGCCTTAAACATCAAATAGTCCATTCCGCCGTGACCCAATTCCCTTTCTTCGTCGGTCATGTTTCGCCATACGGGAACTTGATATTCTGAATATTCGTTTGCGTTGTTCAAATATTTTTTAACGGTGTCGTTCGGTTCGAAACATTCGTGTGAATCGTTAACGCCGTCCAAGAAAATCATATTCGCCTCTTGATTGCAAAGCCCTTTCGTTCCGCGAACGGTAAATTCGCGCGAATAGTATTTTGGCAAAGAAGTATCTAAGGTAAGCGTTATGGTTTCGCCGTTTTCGCAAGTGATTATGGTGCTTACTATATCGCCTTGCTTAAAGGTTTGATTTTCAAGCGATTTATCGGGATTTTTATCCGTTTTTGCAAAAGCGGAAAGCCCCGCTTGCTTGCTTGCGACAGAAACGAGCGAAACGAATCTGTTTCCGCGGTTTATATCGAGAATTTTAGCGATAGGCCCTAATTCGTGAGTGGGATAGTTTTCGCAGTTGCGCTCGATATAATTTTTTAAACGATAATGCCTGTTTACGGTGCCGCCCAAAACTTCGTCGCGCAGATCGTGGCTGTACGCGCCGTGGCAATGGACTATTTCGCCGAACACGCCGTTGCGGCACATAGAGGTCGCGAGCATTTCGAACCTGTCCCAGCAGCAGTTTTCCATTATCATGATAGGAGTTTTTGTTTTTTCGTAAGCGTCTACGAGCTTCCAGCAATCTTCGACGCAATAAGCGCCGCCTACTTCTAAGGCGACAACTTTTCCGCGCTCCATGGCGGCAACGGCTAAATCGACATGAGCTTCCCACGAAGCGCTTATCAAAACGGCATCGACGTCGTCGCTGTTCAAAAGGTCGTAGCAATCGGAATAGCAAACGGGGGTGTTGCCCGCGCGTTCGATAACTACTTTTTTATTATTTTCCATTCGATCTTCGTAAACGTCGCTAAGCGCAACCACGGTCGCGTCGCCGCAAGCCAAAATCGTTCTTAAAAGCATGGTGCCGCGCTGACCTAAGCCTATTACACCGACGTTAATTTTTTCAGAAGAGAAATCTTTTTTATTGCTCATATTATAAAACCTTCCTGTCTTAATTTTGTTTTTTGTTTCGCTTTTTCGCAAAAACGTACTTGGTAATTTTTGCGTTTTTTACATTCTTTCGCATTATCATTATAACATTACATAGCGCCGCACCCAATAGTTATATTTACTTTTATATGAGACTTTTTTACTTTTTTCGAAAAAATTGTTGACTTATACCCCGCTTTAAAGTTATAATCTGATTATGGAAAAAACTTATTTTGCCGAAAAGCCCGAAATTTTTAACTGGTTTACAAAAAAACCTGGCGACGATTTTTATCTGCGCAACATCGGCTATCACAATTTTGCGTTTGCCACCGCGTGGCGTTACGAGCATAGGCAAACCTTTCACACCCTGCACTTCGTTATATCGGGCAAAGGGGTGCTTTTGCTTAACGGCAAAAAATATCCGATAGAGGCAAACACCGTTTTTTATATCGATAACGACAGCCTTTTTGCCTATTATCCCGACGAAAAAGACCCGTGGGAATACGTTTTTTTCGAGTTCGACGGAACGCATGCGAAATCGGTTTTGGAAGGCACTTCCCTTTCGCACGACAATCCGATGGCGGTGCCGAAAAACCCGTTTGCTTTAAAGAATTATTTGCACGCGGCATTCAACGGAACGCCTAGCTATTCTTACGCTCTTTCCGCATTTTTTAATATGCTCGATCAGCTTGCGTCCGACGAGCAATCCACAGCCAGAAAAAACACCCGCCGCGATTTTGTAAACGACGTGAAATCGTATATATCCGCTAAGTTTTTCGACCCGGATTTTTCGGTCGAAGAGCTATGCAGGGGCTTGTTTATTTCGCACTCGCACATGTGCAGAATTTTTAAGCAATACGAAAAAATTCCCGTGGTTACTTACATAAAAAACACGCGGCTCGAATACGCGGCATCGCTGCTTTCGGGCACGAATTATTCGCTTAAAGATATTGCGATTATGTCCGGATTTAAAGACTACGGCTACTTTTTTCGCGCCTTTAAAAAACGCTATAAAGAAACGCCGACCGAATATCGCGACAGAATCGCCGCCGCTCCGAAAGAATAACTAAAAAAAGGAATAAAGAACACAAAAAACAACTAAAAATAAGCCGCAAACCGCCAAAAACAAGCAACGTTTCGGGCGGTTTTTTGTTTAAATTCGTTTAGACACAACTAAATTTAGTTATACTTTTTTATCTTTTTTTCGTTTAAAAAGTTATTATTCCGCGGCAAATTAAAAGTTATTGTTTTTTAAGCTCTCGATATTAATTTTTTCATCGCGCGCAAAGGCATAGGCGGGGTTTGCTCGTCGGATAAATCTACGCGTAAAACGATTGCTTCGCAGCTTCCGCCGCCGCTTAACGGTGCCAAAACTTTATCGCCCGCCCTTAAAAGCGGAATTTCGCTTATAAACCAATAAGTGCGCGAAACGTCTAAGCCTTCGGGCGCGTTTTCGGGAAAAAATTTCACTTTGGCAAAGCTTAAAATCTCGTTGTTTTTAAGCCCGCCGCCGCACATAGAATGTATCATATTAACGTTAAACTCTTACTTTTTTTCGGGTGCGGGATATTCGACGCCGAAAGTTTCCACCGTAATCGTTTTAATGCGTTGTTCTTCCTTCGGGCGGTCGGAGGCGTCCGTTTCGCAAGTTGCGATTTCGTCTAGAACGTCTTCGCCCGAAACGAGCTTACCGAAAGCCGCGTAGGACCCGTCCAAATGGGGCGCGTCCGCATGCATAATAAAGAATTGCGAACCTGCACTGTCCGGCATCATGGAGCGCGCCATCGAAAGCACGCCGCGCGTGTGTTTAAGGTCGTTTTTAAAGCCGTTGCGCGAAAATTCGCCGCGTATCGAGTAGCCGGGGCCGCCCGTTCCGGTGCCGCACGGGTCGCCGCCTTGAATCATAAAATCTTCGATAACGCGGTGAAAAATCACTCCGTTATAAAATCCGCTCGAAGCGAGCGCTAAAAAATTGTTAACGGTGTTCGGCGCGATATCCGGATAAAGTTCCGCCACCATTTGTTTTCCGTTATACATATTAAAAGTTACTAAGGGTTTTTTGGTTTTTACGTTTGCCATAAATATGCTCCTTATATCTGAATTTTTATTTTTATATTCTTAATATTTTTAATTTTATTCTTCGAAAAGCTCGACCGAAACGCCCGCTTGCTTAAACAATTCCATAGAAAATTCGTCCGGGTATCCGTAGCGATAAACCACGCGTTTTACGCCTGAATTTATTATGATTTTGGCGCATATAACGCAAGGCTGGTGCGTACAGTATAAAGTCGCCCCCTCTACGGGAATACCCTGCTTTGCCGCCTGCGCGATGGCGTTTTGCTCGGCATGCACGGCGTAGCATATTTCTTGGCGAGTGCCGCTCGGTATATTCATTTTGCGGCGCAAACATTCTTTGCGATCGCGACAGCTTTCCACGCCTTGCGGCGCGCCGTTATACCCGGTTGCCAAAATGCGCTTATCGCGAACGATGACCGCGCCTACATGTCTGTTTTCTTGATAGCAGCTAGACCATTCCGCAACTGTTTCGGCAAGCTGCATAAATCTTTTATCCCATTTATCCATAAAAATCCCTCAGTGGCAAATCTAAGGCGAGGCGCGATTTTTTACGCCCGCCCTTTTACGCCCGCAAAAGTATTTTAACATATTTCGGCGCATATTGCAATAGTTGACGGCATTTTTCCGTCGAATTTTGTATATTAATTTACCTCGATTAAAAAATACGCCCCAACCTTTTTTATTTTTTTAAAAAATCGGCGCAAAACTATTGACAAACGCTTTTTTATGGCTATAATATAAATTAGCAATCAAAAAGCAAGAGTGCTAACACACTCGCCGTGCGACTGCTTTTTCGGATTTGAAAACGCTTTTAATTAAAAAAGGCGCAATCGCGCGAAAAACAAAATAAAAATAATAAAAATCGTAATAAATATCGGAGGATTTTTTATATGAAAGTAAGACCTTTACTCGACAGAATAGTGGTTGAAGCCACCGACAAAGAAGAAACGACCAAAAGCGGGTTTATTCTTCCTTCCGCCTCGCAAGAAAAATCGCAAACCGCGAAAGTGGTAGCGGTAGGCCCCGGCGGCGTGGTGGACGGCAACAAAGTCGAAATGCAAGTTAAAGTTGGCGACGTAGTGCTTTATTCTAAATACGCGGGCAGCGAATTCAAGCTGGACGGCAAAGAATTTACCATTATCCGCCAAGGCGACGTTTTAGCCGTAGTCGAATAAAAATTCACGCCCTTAAAAAAATTATAATCGAAAAGGGCGCAACCGGCGCAACAAACAGCGCAAATTTACATTAATCATTATTATATAATAACATATTAAGGAGTGAACAATTATGGCAAAACAAATTAAATACGGCGAAGATGCCAGAAAAGCGCTTGAAG
>CAZNKA010000108.1:0-4456 GCA_964573495.1 uncultured Acidiphilium sp.
AAGATTAATTGTTCAATGCAAAAGCGCCGATAATCGACCTATGGCGGTACTTTTTGCTTTTTTTACCCCTCAGGCGCTTCGCGTCAGCTCCCCTAGGCATAGGGGCGCCAGCTCCCGAAACTGCGCTTTGCTACTTAGTGGTTTGACTGCGCGGCTTTCAGCCGCTCCGCTCAGGATGACGAATACACAAATCGCCGTAGGCGAATATAACTTTTCATAGCAAAATATCACTGCGATAGCAATATAACTTGCCGTTAGGCAAATATAGTTGTGTGTCGGTAATATATTCTATTATCGACGCACTCGCGGGGGAAGTCTTTTTTTCGCAGCGCGCCATTCTGAGCAACCGCTTTTTTCGTTAGTCGTTTTATAACGAAGAGCCGCACAAATAAGCCATAAAAGTGGCGGTAACGTCGTAGCGCGCGTCGTGTGCGGCGGCGCCGTCGCCGAAAAGCTCGATTGCGCGGCGGGTTACGTCGTAGGGGTAAAGCTCGAAAAATTCGGTAAGCTCGCTCAGCTTGGGATATTTATAGCCCTTGCCGTTTGCGCGCGG
Organism: uncultured Acidiphilium sp.; assembly: GCA_964573495.1. Taxonomy (GTDB): domain Bacteria; phylum Bacillota; class Clostridia; order Christensenellales; family Borkfalkiaceae; genus HGM11416. The sequence continues at coordinate 554 of CAZNKA010000108.1, forward strand.
AAGCTTTAAAAGCGGGGTGAATTTTTTCATCGTGTCGAAGCTTTCTTTATAATGAAAAACTCTGTCGTAATAAGAAAATTCCGCGCTCATAAACTTATAATCGAAAGCGAAGTTATGTGCCACGGTAAGGTCGGCGGCTCTGAAATCGTCGTCGATTTCTTCTAAAAATTCGCCGAAAGTTTTCCTCTCCGAAAGATAAAAAAGTTTTTCTGCGGTAAGTCCGTGAACCGCCGTAGCTTCGGGCGGTACGTACGGCACTGAAAAATAGAAATTTTTGCCGCGCGGCTCGTCGTTTTCCAGCATTATGTAAGAAAGTTGAATAACGTGCCCGGGGGTAAGCCCGGTCGTTTCGGTGTCGAAAAATAGAATCATAACATAAAAATTATATATCAAAACGAAAAAAATCGCAAGTTTATAGCGGGGAAAAAGGTTTGTTTTGGTTAAAATCGCAACTTGATTGACTAAAACCGATTAAAATTTTTTACCTTGCGACGCGTTTCTTACTAAAAAACGCACACTTTTGCATATAAAAACAGGCTTAATAACGTGTTTTTTATAGCGTGCGAGCAAGAAATAAAAATTTTTTTGCTTTTTGGCAAACTTTTTTTTAAAAACCCCTTGAAAATCTTCTGGAAATATATTATAATAAGAGCTAGTGTAGGGAAAGTGTACCCCGAGCGGATTTTAAGATAAAATCGTAAAGGCTTAAAAATCTCCGCGTGAGGGATTCCCTTGAACTGAAAATGTATATTTAAGGATGGACAAAAAATGAACGAAAGGGCAAAAATGATCAGAAACATCGCGCTTATAGGCCACAGCGGCGAAGGCAAAACCTCGCTCGCGGAAGCAATGCTTTTTAACGGCAAGGCAATTGACAGATTAGGCAACACGGTAGACAAAAACACCGTTATGGATTACGACGAGCAAGAACTCGCCAGAGGCATATCTCTTTCGCTGGGTTGTGCGTACGCTAATTGGGAAAACGTTAAAATCAATATTATAGACGTTCCCGGATTTTTCGATTTCGAAGGCGAATTCGAAGAAGCTATGCGCGCGGTAGGCTCCGCCGTATTGGTTGCGGAAGCTAACGGTCAAGTTTCGGTCGGCGCGGAAAAAGCTGCCGAATATTGCCTTAAAAAACATATTCCGCTTATAATTTTCATAAACGGAATAGATAAAGAAAACGCAGATTACGTGGCTACGGTCGAAGCGTTCCGCGCGTTATACGGCAAAAAAATCGCTACCATGCACGCGCCTATCATTCGCGAAGGCAAAATGAAAGGCTACGTTTCGGTTATATCCGGCAAGGCTTACGAATTCACTAAGGGCGGCAGACAAGAAGTAAAAGTGCCCGACGATATGGTTTCCGAAATAGAAACGCTTAAAGCGGGGCTTACCGAAGCCGCCGCCGAGGCGAGCGAAGAATATATCGAGAAATTCTTAGACAGCGGTTGGCTTTCTAACGACGAAATAATCGACGGCATTAAAAAAGGATTATTCTCCGGCGATACCATTCCCGTTATGGGCGGTTCGGCAACGCAAAACTTGGGCGTTATAAACCTTATGAACGAAATCGTCGCAATAATGCCTTCTCCGGTCGAGCGCAAGCCGATAAGCGGCGTTAACACCGCGACCGAAGAACTTTGCGAAATCTCTTGCGACGAAGAAGCGCCGTTTTCCGCTCAGGTATTCAAAACCATTGCGGACCCGTTCGTGGGCAAGCTTAACTTAATTAGGGTGTTTACAGGTAAATTAAAAAGCGGTATGACCGTTTTAAATACCGCTACCGGCGAAAAAGAGCGCATCGGCGGGCTTTATCTCGTTAAAGGCAAAAAGCAAGAAGCCGTCGACGAAATTTGCGCAGGTGACATAGGCGCGGTAAACAAACTTTCGAACACCGGCACCGGCGATACTTTGGCAGACGAAAGCTTCCCCGTAAAATACGACGAAATTCCGTTCCCCGTTCCCGTTTTGACTATGGCGATAAACGCCACCAAGCGCGGCGAGGAAGATAAAGTGTTCCAAGGCTTAAACCGTTTAGCCGAAGAAGATTTAACCTTTAAAGTCGAAAAAGACGCGGATACCGGCGAAACGGTTATTCGCGGTCAAGGCGAAACTCAGCTCGACGTGCTCTGTAAAAAATTAAAGAGTAAATTCGGTGCTGAAGCCGTTTTATCCGATCCGAGGGTCGCTTATCGCGAAACCATATCCAAGTCTGTCGAAGCCGAAGGCAAGCATAAAAAACAGACGGGCGGCGCGGGTCAGTTCGGCGTGGTAAGCATACGCTTCGAGCCGGGCGCGGCGGACGGCGAATTCGAATTCGTCGACGCGGTAGTCGGCGGAGCCGTTCCCAAACAGTTCATACCGGCGGTCGAAAAAGGATTAAGGGACTGCATCAAAAAAGGCGTTTTGGCGGGCTACCCCATGACAAATCTCAAATGCACGCTGTTCGACGGTAAGTATCACCCCGTAGACAGTAAAGAAATCGCGTTTATTTCCGCTGCGAAACTCGCTTACGACGACGCTTGCCCGCGCGCTAATCCCAAGATTTTAGAACCCGTTTATACTTATAAAATCACCGTTCCCGATAACTATACGGGCGACGTAATGGGCGATATCAACAAACGCCGCGGCAGAATTTTAGGTATGGACGCCGTAGACGGCAGACAAGTGGTTACCGCCGAAGCGCCTTTGGCGGAAATGCTTAAATACGCAACAGATTTAAGAAGTATGACGCAGGGCAGAGGTTCTTTCGTTTGCTCGTTCGAAAGATACGAGGAGGTTCCGCCCGTAGCTCAAGAAAAAATCGTCAAAGACGCAAAGGCAGAATAAAATTTGCTTAAAATTAGCGTTTTAAAAGCGTAATTTAAATAAAAAATGCCCGCTCCGAGGTCTTCGGGGCGGGCTTAAAAATGATTTTTGCTTAAAAATCGCGTTTTAATGTGCTGATTAAGGCGCATATAATAAAGCGCAATCATAAGGAGTATATCATGATTTTAACCATTTGCCCGAACCCCAGCATAGACTGCACAGCCGAGCTTCAATCTTTAAACGTAGGCAAGGTTAACCGTATAGAAAATAAAATATTAACGTATAACGGTAAAGCCCTAAACGTTGCCATAGGCGTAAGCCGATTGGGCGGGAAAGCCGTTTCCACGGGCTTTATGTTCGAGCGCGACGAAGCGCAATTTTTGCAAAGTTTGGCGCGCGAAGGCGTAAAAACCGATTTCGTAACCACTAGCGGCAACGTCCGCATAAACTATAAAATCATAGACAATCGCTCTATGATGACCGAAATTAACGATCGCGGCGAACCCGTCCCGCGCGAAAAACAAGAAGAGCTTATACGAAAAAGCGTCGAGCATTCAAAAAACGCGTCTATCGTGGTTATGAGCGGCTCGCTTCCCGCCGGAGTCGAAGACGATTTTTATTTCGAGCTGCTTTCGCATCTTCCGGATAACGTTAAAACCATTATCGATTGCGAGGGCGAAAAGCTTAAAAAGGCGCTTTCTCACGGCGTTTATATGGTAAAACCCAACCTTGCGGAGCTCGAATCGTTGAACAAAACCACTTATTCTTCGCGCGAAAAAATGATAAACGGCGCAAAAAAGCTTATCGATGCGGGTGCGCAAAACGTGCTTTTATCGTTGGGGCGGGAGGGTGCTATTTTAACCGACGGAAAAACTCACCTCTATTGCAAAAGCGCGACGGTGGCGATTAACTCCACGGTCGGTGCGGGCGACAGTATGATTTCGGCTTACGCTTATATGCTTGAAAAAAATTCCCCGCGAGAAGAGCTTTTGCGCTGCGCCGTTGCCGCGGGCACCGCGTCTATAACTACGCCGGGCACCAATTTGTTTTATAAAGATAAGTACGACGAAATTTATAAACGAATTTTCGTTG
>CAZNKA010000109.1:0-4441 GCA_964573495.1 uncultured Acidiphilium sp.
TATTTGCTCATAAAAAAGGTGTAGGTAGCAGTAGAAACGGGCGCGACAGCGCGGCAAAACGTTTGGGCGTTAAACGTGCAGACGGGCAAAAAGTTCTTGCGGGCAGCATTCTCGTTCGTCAACGCGGAACCAAAATTCACCCCGGCTTGAACGTGGGTATCGGTAGCGACGATACGCTTTTCGCTCTTACCGACGGAGTCGTAAGATTCGAAAGGCTCGGAAGAGATAAAAAGCAAGTTAGCATTTACGCCGAATAATTTTTAAAGCGACAGCCGGAAACGATTTGAAACGTTTTCGGTTGTTTTTTACTTTACTGTTTTTATCGTTTATAATTCGTTTATAGTTCGGTGCGTTTTAATGAAAAAAATTGTTGTAAGCGGTGACTTTTTTAACCCCGCGGACACTTTAAATTGCGGTCAGGTGTTTCGCTATTTTGATTTTAACGGCGGATATGTTGCTTTTTCGGGCGATAAAGCTTGCTTTTTAAAAACCGAGGGCGAAAACGTGCTTGTCGAATGTTCCGAAGCGGACGAGAAATATTTTTATAATTATTTCGACTTAGCCGAAGATTATTCCGAAATAGTCGCGCGGGCGTGCGAAAGCGGCGCCGAAGTTTTAAAAACAGCCGCGCTTTTAGGTAAGGGCGTTCGCATTTTAAGGCAAAAGGGCGAAGAAGCGCTTTTGTCGTTCGTGATATCGCAAAACAATAACATTCCGCGAATTAAAAAGCTTATAGAAGGTCTTTGCAGCGCGGTCGGTAATAAAAAAACGGCAGTTTTGGCAGGCGAAACGGTGCAATATTACGCGTTTCCCGAAGCTTCGGAATTAGCCGATAAAACCGAGGATTTTTATTTGAATTTGGGTTTCGGCTATCGTGCACGCTATATGTGCGAAGTCGTCCGCGCAATAAACGGCGGCTTGCTTTGCGGAATTGAAAATTTAAGTTTTTCGGAGCTTAAAAAACGATTGCTCGAAGTTAAAGGCGTCGGCGAAAAAGTCGCGGATTGTGCCTGCCTTTTCGGCTTTCATAAAACCGATAGTTTCCCGGTGGACGTTTGGCTCGAGCGCGTTTACAAGCAAGATTTTAACGGCTCGCTTACAGACAGAAAAAAAATCTCCGAATATTTCGTTTCGCGTTTTAAATCCGATTCGGGCTTTTTTCAGCAATACTTATTTTATTACAAGCGTTCGCTTTCGGGTAATCGATAAAATTAGTCGTTGGGTGAAGTTTTGCACGTTTCTAACGCTGTTTTTTGCGTGGAGATGCGCATTATTCGGCGAGTTTGCGCGCTTTTTGCAAGCTAAAGGAGCAAAAATGCAAGGGGTAAAATTAAGCGAAAAAAACAAAAAAATATTATCCGCCGCGGTTTGCTATGCGGGAACGTCGTTATTCGTTGCCGTATTTTTTTTCGCGGCGCTTTTTTTTCTTAATGCGTATCCGTTTTCGGAAACGTATATTTCCGCGTACGATTTAAACGCGCAAATCGCACCTTTTATCGAGCATATTTTCGACGTTTTCAGCGGTAAATCGTCGCTTTTTTACAGCTACTCGCTTGCGGGCGGAATGGATATGTTCGGCTCGCTTGTGTATTGCTTAATAAGTCCGTTTACGTTCATATATTTGTTTTTCGGAAGCGGCAGGGCTTGTTACGGCACGAGTTTCGTGCTGCCTTTAAAGCTGGTTTGTATTTGCCTTTCGGCGCTGTTTTATTTGCGAAAAAACTTTAAAAACTTGCCCGATTTCGTAAAATGCGCGCTTTCGATTTGCTATGCGTATTGCGGATATTTATTCGTTGCCAACACTTATATAAATTGGCTCGATTTGCTTATTTATATGCCGTTTTTGGTAGGCGGCTTCGAAAAACTTATTAAAAACGGCAAAAAATCGCAGTTTGCGTTGTTGCTCGCGCTTATGCTTTACACGAGCTTTTCGATAACGGCTTTTTCGCTGTTTATAATATTCCCGATACTTATCGCTTACGTTTTTATTTACTACCCGAAAAAGGAATTCCCGCGCGAAAAACGCGTAAAAATTACTTGCGACATATGTTTTTCGTTGGTTTTGGCGGTTGCCGTCGCGCTGCCTATAATGTTGCCTTCGCTCATTGCTTTTTCGGCTTCGGGCAGAAGGGGCGGGCTTTTCGAAAACCTGTGGGGCGAGTTGTCCGTAAATCCGCTTTACGCTAAGTTTTCGTATATATTAACGGATACTTTCGCCGTTTGTTTAACGCTTTTCTATTTCGCTTGGAACGGAATCGGCGATAAAAAATCGAAATTTTTGCTTTTTGCGTTCGTGCTTACGATGATACCCGTTTTGTGCGACGAATGTATGCTGCTTTTAAACTTCGGCTCTTACATGAGTTACGCGCTGCGCTTCGGCTTTTTAAACGGATTTTTCTTCTTCTACGTTGCCGCTTCTTTTTTAAACGACGTTTTCAAAAAGAACGAAAACCGCGCGACGGCACGCGTAGAGCCTTCGGAAGGGTGTAACGCGGTTAACGTTGTCGATAACGAAATCGAAAACGCACATTGCTTAAACGCTTCGCTTGCGAAAAATAAATTTTCTTTTAAAAACTTTTTTTGCAAAAAAATAACTTATATTTGCACGTGTTCCGTTGTGGTTTTAGGCGTTTCCGTCGGTTGGTATTTTTTATATCGCGGCGTGGACAGCGGTTCGTATATTCAATATTTCACGGGGCGGTTTGCTCATTCTTTGGGCGGACTAGAGGTCGTTTGCTTGCTTTTCGCGGGCGTTTTGTGCTTAATGGCATTAGGAATTCCTTTTATTTTAAAAGGAAAACTTAGCAAAAAACCGTTGGTTATAGCTTGCGCAGCTCTTTTGATTTTTCAAGTGGCGTTTTACGATTACGCTTTGGTAGACGGCAATTCAAGCGACTATTCGTCGCTTGCCGAAATAGGAGACCTTACCGATAAAATAAAAGAAGAATGCGGCGGTTACGAGCGAATAAAACTCGCCGGCGATTACGTTTCGGCAGACGCTCCTTTAACCTTGCACACCAATTCGTTTTCGGTTTTTTCGTCTATGGTAGACGAGCGGAATTTTGCTCCGATTAACTTTTTTAAATACGGCGGTAACGGCAAAAACGTTATGCGAAGTTATAACGGAACGATGCTGGGCGATTGCCTTTTGGGTTATGAATATCTTATAACGGAAACGAGCAGCGGGGTGCCTTGTTATAGCCAAAACCCCGCCTATAAGTCGATTAACGGCACTTACAAGGCGTATAAAAACGAGTGGGTTTTTCCCCACGCGTTCACCGTAAAAAGCGCGAACACGGGCAGGCTCGAAAAGGGCGATGCCGAAGATTATAAAAAATTGCTTAGCTTTTTGGGTGCGCAAACTTCGGTTTTCGAATACGAGCTTTCGCCTTCGAATATATCGTTCGCCGAATACGAAACTTCGACCTTTGCGCGATTAAAATTCACTTGCGACGTTAAAGGCAATTTGTTTATAAAATGCGAAGTTCCCGAAGACGTGGAGTTGGAATATTGCACTGACACCAAATGGGAAAAAGACAAGATTAAAAGTTTTTCGTACGGGCAAATTATCAAAGCCGGCAGATATTCTTATTCGTTGTACGTTCGTTTGAAAAACGGAGGCGAACTTACCAAAGAGCAATTGTCGGGGTGGTTTTCAAGCTTTATAGTCGCAGACACTAGCGTGAAAGAAGCGTATAAAGCGGCAACCGACGGTGCGGCTGAAATCAAACTTGTTCCGAATTCGATTACGGCAACCGTTACCGCGGAAGAGGGCGAGTATTTGCTATTGAATTATATCGCACTTAACGGGCACACCGCTTACGTTAACGGCAAAAAAACCGAGCTTACGGAAAACGGACTGAATTTTATGCTGATTAAGCTCGACGGCGGTTATAACGAAGTAAAAATAGTATATCGTTCGCCGTATATAACTTACGCTTTGATTGGTGTGGTTGTCGGGCTGGTATTCGTTTTTGCCGTGCTTGTTTTATATAAGCTTAAAGGCAAGTTTAAAAACTTGTTTTTCGGCGCCGTTTATTACGCGGCAATCGGGTTATCGACTGCGGTTTTGGCGTTTTTCTTCGTCTTTCCGATTGCGTTAACGGGGTATAAAGGCATAAAGCAAGGCGTTGTTTTTGTTATAAAATTATTCTCATAGCCGCGAATTTGCGGGAATATATCGCAAAATAACCGCAAAAAATTAAATTGTGGATAAAATATGGATAAAAAACGCGAAAGACACGTAAAAACCGTTGACATTTTTTTAATTATATAGTAAAATGAAGTTAGCATCTCGGGTTCGGGGTGTTAATTTTATGTTTAAGTAAGTTTGCGGGGCAAACTCTGCGCCGCGAAGGAAGGCAAACGATGGCTGCTAAAGGAACTAGAACGAAGATAACTCTTGCGTGCACCGAATGCAAACAACGCAATTACGACGTGT
>CAZNKA010000110.1:0-4286 GCA_964573495.1 uncultured Acidiphilium sp.
TAAGAACCCCGGGTAAAAACTACGACGAATTTTATCGTCGCGCGGTGGAACAATACGGCGTAGAGTATATCAAGGGAATGGTCGGCAAGGTTTACAACGAAAACGGCAAGCTTATGGTTCAAGGCTCTAACCTTATCGATAACGAGCAAGTAACTATCGCTTCCGATTTGGTGGTTTTAGCTGCCGCTATAGAACCTGAACCTTCCGTTCGCAAAATCGCCACGCTTTTGACGGCGAGCATCGATACGAATAACTTCTTAAACGAATCGCATCCCAAACTTCGCCCGGTAGAAAGTCCTACCGCGGGCGTTTATTTGGCGGGGGTGTGCCAAGGTCCTAAAGATATTCCCGAAACCGTTTCGCAAGCTTCGGCATGTGCGGCTAAGGTTATAGGTTTTTTGGTTAAAGATAAATTAAAAACCAATCCTTGCGTTGCTCATTCTGACGAAAATATGTGTAACGGCTGTTCGCAGTGCGCCAACGTATGCGCATACGGCGCAATTTCTTACGTCGATAAAGAGTTTAGAATAGGCGGCGGCAAAACCGAAACGCGTAGGGTTGCTTACGTTAATCCCGCGGTTTGCCAAGGTTGCGGCGCTTGTACGGTTACTTGTCCGTCGGGCGCGATGGATTTGTCGGGCTTCAGCTCGTCGCAAATAATGTCGGAGGTAGAAGCAATATGCAAAAGATAAACGAAACGCAATCGGTTAACGAAGTTGAAAATAATAAACAATTCGTTCCGAATATCGTTGCTTTTTGTTGCAATTGGTGTTCGTATGCGGGCGCCGATTTAGCCGGTTCGAGTAGGCTTTCTTACCCGGCGAACGTAAAAATAATAAGAGTTCCTTGTTCGTGCAGGGTTAACCCAATGTTCGTTTTAAAAGCTTTTCAGCAAGGGGCGGACGGCGTTATCCTTTGCGGTTGCCATCCCGGCGATTGCCATTACGTAACCGGCAATTATTATACCAGAAGAAGAATGTCGCTTTTATTTAATTTTTTAAACTATATGGGCATCGAAAAAGAACGTACGCGCGTTGAATGGGTTTCTGCGGCTGAAGGAGCTAAATTTTCAGCCGTAATGAACGATTTTGTGGCTAAAGTTACCGCTTTGGGCGAAAACAAAAGGCTTTCCGATTTACGCGTTAAGGAGGATTTATAATGAACGAACTCGAAAAAATCCTTGTAGAAAAAGCAAAAAAACTTTTATCGGACGGAGCCGTAAATCGCGTCGTAGGTTGGGTAAAGGGTGAGTTTTATCACGATCCTTCTCCCGCAACTTTCGAAAACGAAAAACAGCTTGAAAATTTCGTTTATAACGATTTTTGCGGAGCAAACCTTTCGAAATATTTAATTAACGTAAGCAAGAAAGAAGGTAAAACGGCAGTATTTTTAAAGCCTTGCGATACTTACAGCTTTAACGAACTCGTTAAAGAACATAGAATAGATCGCGAAAAAATTTACGTTATCGGCGTAGAATGTCGCGGTAAGCTCGACGAATATAAAATCGAGCAAAAGGGCATTTTTTGCATAACTGACGAAAATTACGACGGCGAATTCGTTAATTTCTCCACTCTAAACGGCGAAGAAAAATGCTTAAAGCAAGAAGTGTTGCTCGAAAAATGCTTAACTTGCAAAGGAAAAAAGCATGTTGTTGCCGACGAAACCGTTATTATTCACGAAATCGAAGAATCCTCACTCGATAGATTTTCCGAGGTTGCTAAATTAGAATCTTTAAGCGAAAACGAGCGTTACGATTTTTGGCGTTCGCAGCTTTCAAAGTGCATACGTTGTAACGCTTGCAGAAACGTTTGCCCGGCGTGCACTTGCACTAAGTGCGTTTTCGATAACCCGAAATCGGGCGTTGCGGCAAAAGCAAACGACGTTAGTTTTGAAGAACAGCTTTTCCACGTAATACGCGCGTTCCACGTAGCTGGGCGTTGCACCGATTGCGGTGAATGTTCGCGCGTGTGCCCGCAAAGAATTCCTTTGCATTTGCTTAACAGAAAATTCATTAAGGATATAGATACGCTTTACGGTGATTTTCAAGCGGGGGCGGAAGCCGAAGGCAAAACTCCGTTGACTTCTTTTTCCGATAAGGATTTAGATCCCGCAGCCGCTCTTTCAAAAACGGAGGATAAAAAATGTTAAAAATCAAGCGTGAAAATTTAATTGCTTTTTTTAACGCGGCATCTAAGGTTTATCCCGTTTATGTGCCGCTAAAAAAGGCGGGCGAAGCTAACTACGGATATTACGCCGAAGGCGATCAAATAGATTTAGATACTTTAAAAACCGTAAAATCGCCAAAAGACGCGTTTTTCCCTCAGAGCGAAAACATGATGAAGTTCAAAACCGAAGGAAAAAATATCGAAATAGTTGATATAAGGAGCGAAAAACAGCCGTTTTTGATTTTTGGCGTTCGCCCTTGCGATTTTAAAGCTTTTTCCGTTTTAGATAACGTCTTTTTGCAAGAACCCGTCGATACCTATTACAAGGCGAGAAGGGAAGCGGGCGTTATATTCACCTTGGCTTGCTCTAAGCCCGAACAAAGTTGTTTTTGCGCTAATTTCGGAATAGACGCGTCGGAACCTAGCGGCGACGCTTCTTGCTGGTTAGACGAAAATTATTTGTATATTCAAATTAACGATGAAAAAGCCGAAAAAGTTTTTAGTCTTTCCGAAATTAAGGCGCTTTGCGAAAATTCTGAAGGCGGCGAAGTTGCCGCAATAAAGGGAGAAATTAAACGAAAACTGGATAAACTTCCGTACGCAAATCTCGATTTATCTAAATTCAAGCCCGAAAATTTAAACGAATTGTTTAATTTACCCGTATGGGACGAGCTTTCCGAGGCATGTCTCGGCTGCGGTGCTTGCACTTTCGTTTGCCCGACGTGCCAATGCTTCGATATCCGCGATTTTAAAGGTCCTAACGGTATTACCCGTTTCCGTTGTTGGGATTCTTGCATGTATTCCGATTTTACGCAGATGGCGGCGGCAAACTCTCGTCCTACCCAAATGCAAAGATATCGCCAAAGATTTATGCATAAATTAGTTTATTATCCCGCGCAGTACGGCGGAACGTATTCGTGCGTCGGGTGCGGAAGATGCGTTAAAAAATGCCCGCAAAATTTAAATATAATAAAAGTAATTAAAAAAATATCCGAAGGGGGGGATAAATAATGCAAAACGAAAATTTAATTCCTCATATCGGGGTCGTAACGGATATTCGTCGCGATACTCCGGACGTAAAAACCTTTAGGGTAGTCGGGCAAGACGGAAAAAAACTTTTCGAACATATGCCCGGTCAGTGCGCTATGGTTTCTATTCCCGGCGTAGGCGAGTGTATGTTTTCGATAACTTCTTCCCCAACGAATCGCGATTTTATGGAATTTTCTATAAAAAAATGCGGTTGCGTAACCGAAGTAATTCATTCTATCGAAGTAGGTCAACAGATTACCGTTCGCGGACCTTATGGCAAAAATTTCCCCGTAGAAGGCGATTTTAAAGGCAAAGATATGCTTTTTATCGCAGGCGGAATAGGGTTGGCTCCGTTGCGCAGCGTAATCAATTACATTAGGCATTATCGCAAAAATTACGGCAAAGTAGTGGTTGTTTACGGCGCGAGAAGCATGGACGACTTAGTTGATATTGACGAAATTAAAAACGAATGGCAAAACGAACCCGATTTTGAAGTATATCTTACCATAGACAGACCTCAAGAGGGTTGGGATGGTCACGTCGGTTTTGTCCCCGCTTACGTAAAAGAGTTAGGGCTTAATACCGATATGACGGCAGTTTTATGCGGTCCGCCCATAATGATTAAGTTTACGCTCGCGGGGCTTATAGAAATAGGATTTAAAAAAGAGCAAGTTTACACGACTTTAGAGCTTCGCATGAAATGTGGCATAGGTAAATGCGGCAGATGTAACGTAGGCGATAAGTTCGTTTGTAAAGACGGTCCCGTTTTCAGAATGGACGAGCTAGACGAGCTACCGCCCGAATATTGATCGTTCGGTAGTCGTGCTTTTGCAACGTTTTTCTTAAGGAGAAAAAACAAAAATGGAAAATAAAGTAAACGTTTATTTTTTCGGTAAAAAATACGAAGTGCCCGAAAGCCTTACCATAATGAAAGCTATGGAATACGCAGGGTATCAGCTTATTCGCGGATGCGGCTGTCGTAACGGTTTTTGCGGCGCTTGCGCTACTTTTTATCGTATTAAGGGTAAACAAGAATTAAAAACTTGTTTAGCGTGCCAAAAACAAGTGGAAGAAGGAATGTACGTTGCTACG
>CAZNKA010000111.1:0-4273 GCA_964573495.1 uncultured Acidiphilium sp.
AACGGGAAGTTCGTCGTCGTGCAAAGCGTTTTCTATATCGCAAACGGAATAAGGCAACGCCGAAAACGAGCGCATTCCCTCGGCGCGGATAACGTTTTTGCCGTTTGAAATTTCGGCGTATTCCGCGTCGCAATGGCTGCCGCTTTCTTGCGGCTTGGCGTAATGAAAATATTCGTTTTCGACCAAACTTTCGTATTCGCCCTTGAAAGCAAAATTACAACAATCGGAATATGTTTCTTGCGGTCCGCGGGCAAAATATTTAAGCTTATTATACTTTTTATCCGCCTTTAAAACAAAGCCTATTCGCGGCAAATACGCGTAATGCTCGGGCATAAGCTGTTTATATTTAACGCAGATTTTAACGCCTTCCGCAAAGAAACGATAACTTAAAGAGCCTTCGAGTATCGGGCGGCGCCCGCTGGAAACCAGCGTGACGTGAAAAGTTATTTCGCTACCCTTTACCGCGACTTTTTTTGCGTTTAGCTTTGCGTGCTTTAAATAAACGGAATTCCACCCGCTTAACTGATATTTATCGTTATCGATAGGCGCGCGCCATGCGTTAAACCGAACGCCGCCTATCGTTTGCCCGCCGAATTCGACCGCCGTAATTTCGCTAGTATCCGCGTCCAGCGCGTAGCGAATTTTTCCGCACTCCACGCTTATTCTCGAGCCGTTTTGCTGAATTTTTACGGGAGCTTCCGTATTTTTTTCGCATAAAAATTCGGAGCTAGCGAACTGTTCGCGCGCGAATTCTTCGCCGTTTTTAAAATATTGAACGGTTAAAGCCGCGGTTTCGGTTTGAACAAACGTAGACTTGCGCGGCTCTACCGCGATTTTAACGCGACTTTCACGCGATTGCGTTTCGATTAAAAGCTCGCCCGCCTCCGAGGCGAAAAAGTTTTTGTTAAAAACGATAAAACCATCTGCTTTTTTGGTAAATTTAAGCGGCTGATATACTTTTTTCATCGAAAGCGTGCCTGCTTTTATTTTACGATCCGCGCTTACTACTCCGTCTATACAGAAATTGCCGTCGTGCTCGTATTCGCCGAAATCGCCGCCGTAGCGTTCGGTTTTGCCGCCGTAACTGACGCCGTGATCCGCCCATTCCCAAACGAAACCGCCCATCATGCGCGTAGTGCTTTCTAAAACTTCCCAATATTCTTTAAAACCTCCGGGGCCGTTACCCATGGCGTGCGCGTATTCGCACAAAACGAAGGGGCGTTTTTCGCGCTCGTCCTTCAAAAATATATTCTTCATCCAATCAACCCCGGAATACATGCAGCTGACCATATCCAGCGGTGCGGAATAATACGCGTCGTCCGAATAAACCCTTTGATCGCGCGAAGAAATATTTTCGTAATGCACGGGGTAATCGCTTAATTCTTTTAGTTTATTGGCGGCGGCTATGATATTTTTGCCCCAACCGGACTCGTTACCCACGGACCAGATTATAACGCAAGCGTAATTTTTATGCTCTTGAACGTTGCAAACTTCACGCTCTAAAATCGCGTTTAAAAAGCGGTCGTCTTCGGCTAAAAGCGAATAAGCTTTGCAAAAATCGTTGGGATCTTGCACGTTATCGCCGCAATTAGAACAGCCGTGCGATTCCAAATCCGTTTCGCTCATAACGTATAAGCCGTACTCGTCGCACAGCTCGTAAAAAACCGGCGAAGACGGATAATGCGAAGTTCTTACCGCGTTTACGTTGAGCGACTTCATTAAAAGCACGTCTTTAAGCATGTCTTCTTTCGAGACGGCAGCGCCCTTTTCGGGGTGAAAATCGTGGCGGTTCACTCCGTAAAGCTTTATAGGCTTGCCGTTAAAAAGATAAACGCCGTTTTTTATTTGCGAAGTTTTTATTCCAACGCGCAAAAATATTTTTTCTTCGCCGCAGATTAAAATCAAATCGTATAAATTAGGTTGTTCCGCACTCCAGAACTCGGCGTTTTCTATAACGAACGAGTGTTTTTGCCCGCCTTGAACGACGGCGGTTTGCCCTTCTATTTGCAACTCAGCGGCTACATCGCTTAAATTCGAAAAAGTAACTATTCCGTTTTTGCCCGAAATTCTGGTTTGCACTTTAAAATCGACTATATGTTTTTTGGGGCGCCTTAAAATATAAACGTCGCGAAAAATACCCGTAAAACGCCATTTATCTTGGTCTTCCAAATAACTTCCGAAGCAAAATTTAAGAACTAAAACGTCTATTTTATTTTCGCCATCGATTAAAAAGTCGGTTAAATCGAATTCGGATATTCTGTGCGAAATCTGCGAAAAACCCACGAATTTGCCGTTGACGTATAAATAAAAACAAGAATCGACGCCTTCGAAAACTATATACGCCTTTTCGCCGTTTTTATGATAGATGAAGCGACGCGAATAATGATACGCGGGGTTTTTGGAGGGAACGAAAGGCGGATCGAAAGGCAACGGAAAATTTATGTTGGTATACTGAAAATAGTCGTAGCCGAAATACTGCACGCAAGACGGCACCGTTATTCGTTTTTCGCCGTCGTTTTTCCAAAATCCGTCCGCATCGGACACGCTTTCGTAAGCGGTGATTTTCCAAGCGCCGTTAAGCGATAAAAAGCGGCGACTATCCTCGCGCTCGTGCGATAAAGCGGCGTTTTTTTCAAAGGGTACGTAATACGCGCGCGGACTTTCAAGCCCGATACTCTTATCCGTTTCGTAATATTTTTTTAGCATTTTTACTCCTTTTCGCGAACCGTTTATTCGCAAAGAATTTTTAATTGAGTTACGGTGACGTTTTTTTCAAACGTTATTTCGTCGTCGTATTTTGCCTGAGAAGAAAATCTCGCGCAAGAAAGTTTACCTGCCGTTTGCGGAGCCGTAAACGCCGCCTGTTTTATTCCGTTTATATAAACCGAAACGTTTAGCTGGTTTAAGCCGCCTTCCGCCGTATAATAAACCGCTTCGGCTGTAAATTTGCCGCTGCCCGCAGCTTTTACGGCGTTGTTTTTTACTTCCAAGGTATATAAAACCTTATTTTTCGCTTTTTCGTCGGGCGCGGGATTTTTAAAGCTCTGCGTTTTCATAACGAGTTCCAAGGTGCGTTTTGCCGAACGCTGAAGCTCCGCAAGGCTAAGCCCGCCGTTTTCGAGTTCTTCTAAAATATCGTCGTCGTTTTCGAGCGCGTTAGCCGCAACCATAAAAATATCGTTTTGCGCCTTAATCATTTGCGATATATTTTTAACGCCGAAAGTTCCGTCCGAAAATTTATCGGCGCGCGCCCACCAATCGCTCATAACCAAGCCGTTATAACCCCATTCGCGGCGCAAAATCACGTCCGTAAGCCCCGCGTTAGAGCAAGCCGTAAGCCCGTTTATGCGATTGTAGGAAGTCATTATCGCGTGGACGCCTCCCGCCTTTACGGCTGTTTCGAAAGGCTTTAGGTAAATTTCGCGCAGAGCACGCTCGCTTAAAACTTCGTTTTCGCCGTCGCGCCCCGTTTCTTGACTGTTCACCGCAAAATGTTTGGGCGTTGCGATTATCCCGTTGTCGTAAAAATATTTGCACTCCGCCGCCGTAAACACGCCCGTCAAATAAGGGTCCTCAGAAAAATATTCGAAGTTTCTGCCGCCGAACGGATGGCGATGAATATTCATTCCGGGCGCTAAAATCACGTCGATACGCGAACTTTTAAGCTCTTCAGAAAATCCTTGGAATATTTCCGCGATTATTTCGGGATCCCAAGTAGCGGCGATCGTAACGCCGGTCGGAATACATACGAAATTCGTTTGGTCGGTGGAGCGGAGGCCCGAAGGTCCGTCGCAAAGAGTGATTACGGGCACGCCGTGTTTTTTTAGGCAATCGGTAATGCCGCCCGCCACCCCGGCAGACCCGGCAACGCTCGCTTTCGAGCTGCCCCACCCTTCGCCTTTAACAAGACAAGCGAGCCGGTCGGGCATAAACTGCGCGATGAATTCGTTTATATCGCAAACGCCGTCCGCAACGTTTTTAAGGGTAAGCCCCTTATCGCCGGAGTACGGAATTTCTTCTAGCTCTTCCGCAAAATCTTCGCGCGGAGCGGCTTCGACTTTTTCTTTGCCGAACGTTGTAATTCGCATAAAAGGCTGCACGGGGTGAAGCGCGTTAGTCGTTTTTTGCACGCAAACGTTATTTTCTAGCGAGTAAACGCCTGCTTTTTTACAATTTAAACAATCCGTTCCCGCAAAAATGCCGTAATCCCCTTTTTCTAAAACGAACGCGCTGCCGAAACCGCATGCGTTTTTATCGTCGAACGCGCGCATTT
>CAZNKA010000112.1:0-4175 GCA_964573495.1 uncultured Acidiphilium sp.
ATACGTTTTTTTGCGAAAAAGATAAAAAAAGCTAAAACCAAAAAAATATCCGCGGATATAATTCCCGCGGATATCGTTTCATGAAAATTTTTACTCTGCTTGCGTCGCGTTATTTGTATTATCCGTTATCGATTAACGCGCGCGCAGAATTATTACTGCAAGCAAAATTGCTTTTCGTTTAATTTTCCGTATCGGCATGCTCTGATTTTTCGGCTTGAATTTGCGCCTCGACGGGTTCGTTTTCGCTAACGCGAACTTCGACCTCCGCCGCTAATTTCTTTTTCACGTCGGAAATACCATGCGAAGAAGCAGCGGCTTTTTTCTTTTGCGAGTCGTTTAAAACTTGCAATCCGTAAAACAAAATAAAGCCTATCTGCACGGGAATCGCACAAATAAAAATCAACCAAATTATGGAAGATTGCATGCCGAAAAACACCGGGGTTAAGTATACGGACAAAGCGACCGTCCACACCAGCCCCGAAACAAGCAACAGCGTAGCCCAAGTTTTGCCCCACATTCCGTTAAACACTATTAAAACAATAAACGTTATGGGAATTGCGTAAATAAACGAAACGGCGGCGAGCGATGCGCGCACACCCGACCAGTTTAGTATAGCAAAAGCGGCGGTTGCCACAACCCATACGAGCACTGCGGATATTATCGATATTAAAAACTTTTGCGATACGCTGAGTCTACGCGTTTTTATGTTCTTTTTTATATCCGTATTTTCAGTGAGCAAGCAATCGACGCTTACGCCGAATATTTCAGACATTTTTTTAATCGTTTCCACGTCGGGAATAGCTTCGGCGCGTTCCCATTTAGAAACGGCTTTATCCGAATAGCTTAATTTTTCGGCTAACTCCGCCTGCGTCATTTTGTATATTTTGCGTAAATCGCAAATATTTTTTGCAACTATCTCTTTAAGCTCCATACTCGTATTTTAGCATAACGAGCGAAAAAAAACAAGCGTATTTTCGTCGGCTCGCCAACTTAAATTCTCAAAAAAACTAAAATTCGCCCGATTTTCACTTTTAACGCAAAATTTTTCGCAATAAAAAATATTTAAAAAACTATACGCTAAATTATGAAAAAAATCGCAAAAACCCCGCTATAAGTCGATTATCGGCACTCTACCGCGGGTAGAAAACGCAAAAAACCGCTCTACCGAGGCGCAAAGTTTTAGTATACGCGATTTTTTTATAGTGGAGAAAATTTGCGACTTTTCGATTGCTAATTTTTGCGAGTAAGCATATACTAACGAATATGTGCTTCAAATCTAGCGCAACTAATTACTTTATCACAAACGATATTTATCTTAAAATATAAAAATTAACCATTGAAGAGCCGCTAAAACTTAATCGGTTCGATTCTTCAATGGTTACACAGAGGTTAGTAAATGAAAATTGCAATTTCAACGGAAAGTTCGGCAGATTTAAGCGACGAACTGGTAAAAGAATTCGGCATACACACCATACCGTTTATGGTTTTACTCGGAAGCGATTGCCGACCGGACAGCGAAGTAACCGCGCACGACGTGGTAAACTACGTAAACCGAAGCGGCAATTTGCCCAAAACGAGTGCAGTTAACCGCTATCAATTCGAAGAACATTTTAAAAATCTTCTTAAAGCTAACGACGCGATTATTCACGTTTCCATTTCGAGCGAAACGTCGTCGGCATATTCAAACGCTTGCGCCGCGGCAAAACAATTCGAAAACGTCTACGTTATCGATTCGCTTTCGCTTTCGGCGGGCATAGCACTCATAACGATTTACGCTGCAGAGCTTGCAAAAAAAGGCTTAACTCCCGAAGAAATAGTTAAAAAATGCGAAGCCCGAGTGCCCAAACTGCAAACGAGCGCGGTTTTAAGCAGCATCGACTATATGTATAAAGGCGGCAGATGCAGCGCGCTTAAGCTTTTGGGCGCAAATCTTTTAAAATTGCGCGTTCAAATACTTTTAAAAGACGGCAAGTGCGTGCCCGCAAAAAAATACCGCGGCAACATCGACGCTTGCATAGATAAATACGTCGGCGACACTTTAGCAACCTTTAACACTCCCGACCTTTCGCGCGTTTTCGTAACGACGACGACCGCTTCGAGCGAAAAAGTAGACCGTGTTGCCGACTTACTTAAAAAATTCGGATTTAAAAAAGTTTATAGAGCATATGCGGGGGCAACCATAACCAGCTATTGCGGCGAAGAATGTTTGGGAATTATGTATATAAACGACGGCGGAACTTCGGAATAAAGTCGTTATACTTTAAAAAAGTGCGGCTATAAGCCCGTTAACGGCACTCTACTGCGAGTAGAAAACACATAAAACCTCTCTACCGCGGGTTTTGCTATCGTAGACAAGCTTACCCGCTTTTTCGCTTGATTTTTTTTTGCATCGGCAATATACTAGAATCGAAAGTTTTATCATAACTTATTATTGTGCTCTTAATTACTAGGCTTTGCTTGCGCGATTGCCGACTTTTAATTGTGCCGTACGTAACACGAAGCCTTATTTTGCGTAAAACTTTCGCAAAACTTACTATTACGAGAGGTTACGACAATGAAAATAGCTATATCTGCCGAAAGCACCATAGATTTACCTAAGGAGCTACTTAACCGATACGATATTCACACCCTACCCTTCACTGTTTTGTTGGGCGACCAAACTCGCTTAGACGGCGACTTGGGGGTGGACGAAATAGTTGCTTACGTAAACAAAACCAAAATTTTGCCTAAAACGAGCGCGGTTAACGAATATCAGTTCAAAGAACATTTCGACAAACTGCTTGAAAGTTACGACGCGGTTATTCATTTTTCGCTCTCTAGCGAAATTTCTTCGGCTTGCTCGAATGCGAAAAAGGTTGCCGAGGATTACGACAACGTTTTCGTAATCGACACGCGCACCCTTTCCACGGGGATCGCGCTGTTATCTATTTATGCGTCTAAATTAGCTAAAAAAGGTTTTAGTGCCGAGGACATCGTTGAAAAATGCGAAAAACGCATACCCCATTTGCAAGTAAGCTTCGTGCTCGCTCGTCTGGATTATTTATACAAAGGCGGCAGATGCAGCGCATTGGAGCTTTTCGGGGCAAACCTTTTAAAACTACGTATTCAAATTCTTTTGAAAGACGGAAAAATGGCGCCCGCTAAAAAATACCGCGGCAATATGGACGCGTGCATTAAAAACTACGTTAACGACACGCTAGCCGCCTTCGACAACCCCGATTTAGAGCAGGTTTTTATAACGTCGACCACGGCAACGCCCGAACAAAACGAAGCCGTTAGAGCAATTTTGCAAGAACACGGCTTTAAAAATATTGACTGCACCACTGCCGGGGCAACCATTACCAGCCATTGCGGCGAAAACTGCTTAGGCATACTTTATATAAACGACGGTGGAACAGACGATTTCGATTGATTTCATCTCAATCTTTTTATCGTAGCGATTTTATTATTCAATAAAAAGTACATCTATAAGTCGATTATCGGCACTTTCGATTAATTTTTAAAACCCAAAAAGCCTTTCTTTTCCGAAAGGCTTTTTTTATGGCTTTTAGCGCGAGCAAGGTGAGAAATGCTTTCTCGGTGCGTCGGTAATTTACCGATGCAATAGTTATATTTGCCTACGGCGAGTTGCGTGCTCGCCATCCTGAGCGGAAGGCGTTTACGCCTGAAGTCGAACTCCGAAGGAGCGAAGCGAAGCTTCGGGATCCAAGCCTTCCCCCGTTTTTCGTCGGCACGAAAAATGCAACGCAGAAAAACTGTGGGGGAAGGTGTCAACGGAGTTGACGGATGCGGGGATCGATAAATCGAATGAAAAATGAAGAAATGAAGGAATGAAGGCGAGAGCGTAAAAAAATCCGGCGCCCCTAAGCCTAGGGGAGCTGGTGCGGAGCGCCTGAGGGGTAAAAAAGTAAAAAGTGCCGCTATAGGTCGATTATCGGCGCTTTTGCATTAAACAATTAACTTTTAAAATAATCAAGCAGTCCCCTCATCACCGCCACGCTAATGCTCCGCGGAGCTTCTCCTCAAGGCGAAGCCTTAGTTTGCATTGCTTGCGCATTATATTATTGAAAAACGCGGCGAGATCCCGCCGTTTTTGCCAAACGGCGCTGCTACGCAGTTCGGCGCGCGCAAAATGCGCTTGCTCAGGATGACCGCCACTCGCACGCATTATCATT
>CAZNKA010000113.1:0-3985 GCA_964573495.1 uncultured Acidiphilium sp.
TTTTGCAAATTAATCGCCGCTAAAACTTAATCGGTTAGGCTACCCAATGGATATGGGTTCGACTTCGAGCTTTCAGCTCTCCGCTCAGGATGACGAGTACACAATTCGCCGTAGGCGAATATAACTTTGCGTTAGCAAAATATAACTGCGATAGCCGCTCCGCTCACAATAACCGTAAAACATTCCGCCCTTTCAATAATATGCAAATAACGTTTTTATTAAAAAAATAAAAATTTTTTTCATATTTTACTTGACTTTATGTGATAAATCACATATAATAGTAATAAAAGAAGTAGGACAAATGCGAAAAAATGAATTTTGAAATCGCCTTTTATAAAAAAACGGACGGAACACAACCCGCCGCAGATTTTTTAGTGAGTTTAGACGTTAAAATGCGAGCAAAAACGATCAGAACTATTCAACTCCTTCAAAATTTCGGCTTCGATTTGCGCGAACCCTATTCTAAATCTTTAGGCGACGGAATATTCGAATTAAGGACACAGGTCGGCAATAATATTTCGCGAGTATTATATTTTTTTATAGTTGGTCAAAAAATTATATTAACCAACGGCTTTATTAAAAAAACACAAAAAACTCCCGCAAAAGAAATCGAATTAGCAAAAAAATACAGAAACGATTATTTGAAAAATCAAGAGGTGTAATATGGATAAATTTGATACTTTAACTAAGTTCGACGATTTTTTAGCAGAACAAATGAAAAATCCTGATTTTAAATCTGAATACGACGCCTTAGCACCCGAATTCGCCGTCGTGCAAACTCTTATGGAAGCACGGATTAAAGTCGGTTTAACTCAAAAACAACTTTCTGAAAAGACAGGTATCTCACAAGCCGATATTAGCAGAATCGAACGCGGAACCGCTAACCCTTCGTTAAAAACGTTACAACGCCTTGCTTCGGCACTCGGTAAAAAAATTCAAATCGACTTCGTTTAATTTTTATTCTTTCGCCTTCCTTTTTTAGGAAGGCCTTTTTCTCCTCGATTTTTTATTATTTTTTTATTTTTGCGATTTTGGCAAAAAAACAGTAGATATTTGTTTTTTAATTTGTTATAATAGGGCGTATATAGCGTTTTTTGCAATTAGGCGACTTTTATGTGCCTACGCGCCGTTTTCAAAAATCTCGGCGAAACGTCTTAGCAAATTTTGGCAAAACTTAGCAAAACGCGCCAAGCTTAAAAAAACTATATATCGGCCAAAAACAAATCGGTATAAATCAATATATATAATATACGCATAATATTTACATTTTAAGGAGAAAGAAAATGGCAAAGCTAGCTATTTTAACCAGCGGCGGCGACGCGCCGGGAATGAACGCCTGCATCAGGGCTTGCGTGAGATACGCACTTTACAAAGGATTTGAAGTTTTCGGCGTAGACAGAGGCTTCAAAGGTCTTATCGAAAACAATTTAATCGAAATGAACTCTCGTTCCGTTTCGGATATAATTCAACGCGGCGGCACGATTTTACACACGGCGCGCTCCGTAGAATTTAAAGACCCTAAATATCGCAAAATCGCGGCGGACAACTTGCGCGCTCGCGGAATCGAAAATCTTATCGTTATCGGCGGCGACGGTTCGTTCCACGGCGCTCAACTTTTGTCTAACGAAAACGGCATAAAAGTTGTAGGTATCCCCGGAACGATCGACAACGACTTGCCCTACACCGATTTTACGCTCGGGTTCGATACCGCCGTGAACACCGTACTTTGGGCTATCAACGCCTTGCGCGACACAATGACTTCGCACGACCGCGTTAGCATTTTGCAAGTTATGGGCAGAAATTGCGGCGACATCGCTTTATACGCGGGCATTTCGGGCGGCGCGGAATATATTCTCGTTCCCGAAGTTCCTTTCGATATGGAAGAAATGACGAACAACCTTTTGGCTAGCCAAAAACGCGGAAAAACTTCTAACGTAGTTATCGTGGCGGAAGGCGCGGGCGACGTAAACGAAATTGAGAAAAAGCTCTCCGATAAAGGAGTTTGCGTTCGCTCTACCATTTTGGGGCACATTCAGCGCGGCGGCGCCCCCACCATGCAAGACAGAGTGCTTGCCGCTAGACTTGGCGTTCGCGCCGTCGAGCTCATTACCGAAGGGCAAACCAATCGCGTAGTCGGCATTAAGGACAACGCTATTATCGATATAAATATCGACGACGCGCTCTCTCTTAAGCGCACTTTCAATAAAGAACTTTACGACGTGGCTCACGCGTTAAGCCTTTAATTTAAAAACGCAGCCTTCTTCGTTTTTGAAGAAGGCTTTTTGCACCGAAAAAATAAAAAAGTAGGGCTATAGGTCGATTATCGCATGTTTCGGTTTTTTAGCAAACATTTTCGATTATAAAACTTCGCCGCAAAACGATCGTTTTAAAGACGGCTAAAACGACCGTTTTCAAAACGACTTAAAATATTTAAAATCTTACACGGAGCGAATATGAGAAACTTGAAAGGAGCGTGTTTATTCGCGCAATCGGGCGGGCCCACCGCCGTTATCAACGCGAGCGCGGCGGGTGTTTTTTCCGCCGCACTTAGCCGCCTAGGCGCCGGGCAAATAACAGCGGTTTACGGCGCGGCTTACGGAATAAGCGGCGTTTTAAACGAGCAACTTTACGACATTTCTACCGAAAACGAGCAAGAATTACAGCTTTTAAAGTATACGCCGTCTTCGGCACTCGGCTCCGTTCGATACAAACTGAAAGACGCCGCTATCGACGAAACCGACTATAAGCGTATTTTAGAAGTGTTTAAAAAATACGATATTCGTTTCTTTTTTTACAACGGCGGAAACGATAGTATGGACACTTGCAACAAAATTTCTAAATACGTGGCAAAATCCGGCTGGGATTGCAACGTAATCGGCGTGCCTAAAACGATAGACAACGACCTTTTCGGCACCGATCACACACCCGGCTACGGTTCCGCGGCTAAATACGTGGCAACCACCGTTTCGGAGCTGATTTTAGACGTGAAAGTTTACGATATTCCTTCCGTCTGCATTATCGAAACGATGGGCAGAAACGCGGGTTGGATAACCGCCGCCGCAGCTCTTGCGGGCGTTAACGGAACCGCCCCCGACCTTATTTACCTACCCGAAAGCATTTTCGACGTCGATAAATTCGTAGAAGACGTAAAGCGCGTTTGCGATAAAAACAACGGGCAATGTATAGCCGTCGTTTCGGAAGGCGTTCACGACGAAAACGGCGTGCTTTTATGCGAATCGCAATCGGCTAGCTTTAAAGATTGCTTCGGGCATACTCAGCTTGGCGGAATTGCCGCAATGCTGGCGCGCGTTATTAAAAACCGCACGGGATTTAAGGCGCGCGGCGTCGAACTCAGCCTTATGCAAAGATGTTCGGCGCACGTTGCGTCCGAAACCGATATAAACGAAGCGTTTGCCGCCGGAGAGCAAGCCGTTTTGCACGCGTTAGATGGAGAAACCGATAAAATGATGGCGTACGAACGCGCAACCGACCAAAACGGTAATTACAAAAACGTTATAAAATGCGCAGATTTAGCCCTTGCCGCCAACGAAGTTAAGGCGTTCCCTAAAGAATGGATAACGAGAAACGATACCTATGTTTCGGAAGAATTTATTAACTACGCGCTACCGCTCATTCAAGGGCAACCGCAAGTTACTTTCGAAAACGGTCTGCCGCGCTTCGCTCGGCTTAAAAAGTCCACGGTTAAAAAGTAATTTAAATTTAAATTTATATAAAATTAGCCTTCCTTTTATTAGGAAGGCTTTTTTCGTTGTAACGCTGCCGGCTTTTCGTAGTACGCGCGCCCGCGCCTCGTCATCTTGTTCTCTCGCGCCTTGACATTGCGAACTCCCGCGCCTTGACATCGCGAACTCCCGCGCCTCGTCATCTTGAGCGAAGTCGAAAGATCTAGGCGCGTTATTTCACATTGATGCGCAAGCAATGCAAACTAAGGCTTCGCCTCGGGGAGAAGCTGTCGCCGAATGGC
>CAZNKA010000114.1:0-3914 GCA_964573495.1 uncultured Acidiphilium sp.
ATTATATCATTTTTTTCGGGGGAATTGCAAATGTAATTTTATGATACCATTCCAACGCTTCGCGTGCCACCTTTCCCCACAGTTTTTTTGCGTTGCATTTTTTCACACCGACGAAAAACGGGGGAAGGCTTTTTTCTCGCGACGAGTCATCGCTAACCGCGCCCCGTCATCCTGAGCGTAGCGAGTTCACGAGCGCGCCGAACTGCGTTGCAGCGCCGTTTACAAAACGGCGGGATCTCGCCGCGTTATTCAATAATAATTAGCGCAAGCAAGCTAGCTAAGGATTCGCCCATGCAGTTGCTATTCTAATTATCAAGCCGCTTCTGTTTATATGCCCCCCGAAAGCATCTAACCTTCGGGGGGCATGTCATTATTAAAAACTTAAAACGTTTTATTATCGCGAATTAAAAAGATTGTTAAAAGACTAATAAATTACCTTGAACGAAACGTGCTTTTCGCCCTTTACGCTAACGTCGGCGTAAACCGATTGGGCTATCTTAGAAATTTTAAATTCAACCTCTTTGCCGTTTACGAGCAGTTTAGAGCAAGTTTTATCTTTAGGCAAAAGTATGTGCGCGTTAATTTTTTGAGCTTCGGAATATACGTCGTAGCGCAACCCTATATCGTTGGCGACGAAGCGCACGTCTACGAATTTATGCGAAATTTCGTATCCGGTTATATAGCGCATTTCGCCGTAATCGCACAGCACCAGCCTTGGCGAAAAGTCAATTTCTTTGTATAAACAGTCTTTATCCACTACGCCGACTAACGCTTCGTCGAACGCGGAAAGCAACGCCGCCGCGCCCCACGCGCTGGGACCTGCCCCCGAAGTTTCGGAAACCTGTTCGATTTTTTCGCCGGGCTTAGGTTTTTTGGCTTTATATAAAAACGAAATTCCGTTGTCGCGCTTTGCCAAATCCGCAAAGCGTTCCAAAATATCGTAGCCGTATTCTTCGTAACCGTTGTTAAACGCGGCTTTTGCAAGCTCGCCCGCGGTAAAAGGCGATATTGCGCCGTTTACGTATTGACCTTTTTCAAAAACCATAAATTTTTCGTACGGCGGGTCTATAGAGAACCATTCCGCAAAGAATTCAGTCGTTTCGCGGCGTTTGATATATTCTTCGATAATCGAGCGCGATTGCTCTAAATCGGTAACGCCGCGGTTTATATCGTAGGGGTTGGATAGCGAAAGTCGCACGCCTTCCAAATCGTCGACCTCGTCACCGTTAACGCACAGCTGATGGCGGAAGAATTTTCCGTTCCAAAGATGTTTAAACATATTGTTTTTAAGCGTTTGCGCGCGCGAACGCCACTCGTCCGCTTTTTCGGAATTGCCTAGCTTTTCGTTAAAAAACGCAAGATAGAGCATCGCCTGATAAACACCGGAATTATCGCCGTGCATCGCGCACATTTTTTCGTTTTCGTGAATACGCCTGTCTGTTTGAGAAATCGGATCGTTGGTAAAATCCCAAGTATCTATGGTATACGGGCGAATACACAAGCCGTATTCTTTGCTGAAACGCTTTTTATCCGAAGTAACGTAGTTTATGCCTTTTTCGAGGTTGGGCAAATACTTTTTAACGAATTCGAAATCGCCCGTAGCCTTGTAATATTGCATTACGCCTTCGACGACGATATATTCTATATCGTTTTCAAGTTCCAAGCGAGTGAGCGCCAAATTGTCTTCGGGATAAATTACGTAATGCTCTTTATCCACGTAGCTCCAATGCTCGTCGTCTATTTGCTTTATAAGCTCGTAAAAATATCCCTTAGGGTGTTGCGTTTGCAAAGTAAATTCCAAATACGATTTCAAATCGTACTCCCAATGCTTAAACCCCTTCATTATATGCACGTGGTCGCGAATCCAGTTTTTGCAGCACGTTAAAACCTTGCCGTCTATAAAAACAAGAGTTCTTTCGTCGTGGATTTCGTTATGCAAAGTATGCAAAAACAGCCCGAGCCTGGGGCTTTCGGTGGTGAGCATGCAAGGCAAAACCATTTCCGGGTTATTGTAAAGCCCGTTGTGCTTGCCTTCGATATTCATCGACGGTAATTTGTATTTGAAATCTATCATAATCGTTTTCTCCGTACTATTTTTTAAAATTTAAGTATAAAAAATCAAAAAAGCCCGAAAAATTTGCTTATCAACAAAATCGCGGTAAGCCCTATCGCCACGCCTAGCGTTTGCCTATTGGTTAATTTTTCTTTAAAAATAAATATCCCCGCAAGCGACGCCAAAATAACCACTCCGCCGTTAAACACCAGGAAGAAGATAATGCTTGGAAGCGCGCCGGAAAGATATACGTTCAGGCGGTTGTAAACGCAACTTACTACGCCCGAAGCCAAAGTTAAAATTATAAGCAGAGCGCGTTCGCGCTTTAACGCGGTGCTTTCGTTTTTTGCGGCGCTTTCGATTTTTACGGCGTTTTCGGTCGTTATGGATTCGCCTTCGCAGGATAATCCTTTCGAATTTTTGCGAGCTTTTAACAGCTTAGAAATCGCGTAAAATATTAAAAACGCCACAGCCGAAACTATTGCCGAAACGAACATCATTTGATTGGTGTTCGCTTTGTCGTAAGTTTGGTGAAATTTGAAAATTATCCCGGTAGACACCGCAAAAATAAGGAAAAACGCGCAATAAAATATCCAAACGGGGTTAAATTTCGCTTGCCCGCCCGAGTCTTTCGTCGGTTTAACCGTTATAAGATATAGCGAAACGAGCATTAAAACTATGCCTGAAACGTTAAAGGCGTCTACCGTTTCGTGCCAATATACGGCGTTAAAAATCGTAGTTATAACGAACGACGAACAGCCCAGCAGCGAAGTGAGCAGTATCGGGCCCGTAACCATGGCTTGCGCTTTGAAAAACAAAAACGCAGCCAAAACCAAGCCGTATAAAATTCCGTATAGCACGGTTGCGCTAGTGTATTCGCCGCCGAATTGGAAGAAAAACAAAATAACTATCCAAACCAGCGAAAGCCCCGCATTAAACAAAAACGGATTATATTTAACGTTTTTTGCCGAAAGTAAATGTAAAAATACGTTGTTTGCGGCGGCGGCTAAAACCGAAACCGCTAAAAATAAATAATTATCCATTGCTTTCATGCTAACAAATTTTTATAAACTTGTCAATATCGATATTTGCCCAATTTATTCTGTTTTGTAGCATTTTTTTAAATATATGCGAAAAACTTGTCTTTTTTTTCGCCATATGATATACTTTGATTATGGAAGTATTATATAAAAGCGAAGATTTTGAAGAACTTAATAAAGGTAAATATTTATTGCAACTTGTCGAAAACAAAACTTTAACGAAAATCAAACATCGGCACGATTTTTACGAAATCGTTTTTGTTATACAAGGCAACGTAACGCACGTTGTGGACGATAATCCGATAAAAATGACCAAGAATTTTTTCTCGATACTTTCGCCGAACAACACGCACTTTTTCTCGACTCAAAGCAAGGATATGAAGGTACTTTCGCTTTCGATTAACGCGGAAAAATTTAACGAAATCGAAATGGCGATAGATTTTATTCCTAGCTTTGCAAAACCTTTTAAATATAACGAAAACGCAGAACTTCGGATAAACGATCTTCTTTTATGCTCATCGAAAGTAAAAATTCAAACGATGAATAAATTTTTAATATCTCTGCTTTTTTCTTGTTGGAACGAATTAAAAACACATCCGTACGTT
This sequence comes from uncultured Acidiphilium sp., assembly GCA_964573495.1. GTDB lineage: Bacteria > Bacillota > Clostridia > Christensenellales > Borkfalkiaceae > HGM11416. The sequence goes on from CAZNKA010000114.1 coordinate 3,699, forward strand.
CCGGAGCATTTAGATTCTTCTTTGCGAAAAATGTACGATAAAGAAAATTTAAAAAAAGGCGTTATGCGTTGGTGCGAATTGGCGGGATATTCCAGATCGCACTTGGCTCGTTTGGCAAAAAAATATTATAACGATACGCCTGAACATATTATTTCTAAGGTAAAAATAAGAATAGCCGAAAAATATTTAAAAAACACCACGCTATCCATAGAAGAA
>CAZNKA010000115.1:0-3880 GCA_964573495.1 uncultured Acidiphilium sp.
AAATCGCAAAAGCTTTCGGCGTTCAATATAAAGAAGGCTGGCTCGATTGCTAATATATTTTTGATGCATTCAAACGTTTAAATGAATAAATAAAAGCTCGCACCCGATTTTAAAATCGAGCGCGAGTTTTTTTACGTTGCGATTGTTTTTTAAGTGATTTTTAAAGCAATTCGCTTACGCTTTGCAAAACGAAGGTGGGTTTTTCGGCGCCTTTAGCCGCGTTCACTTCGTTAATTTTTACTTCGCCGCTTAAAACGCACACGCTGTCTACGCCGGCGTTGTTGCCGGAGACTATATCGGTATACAGTCTGTCGCCTATAACTACGGCGTCGCGTGCGGAAACGTTAAATTTTTTCAGAGCTTCGTAAATCATCGTGGGTTGCGGCTTGCCTATAAAAATCGGTTTTTTGCCGGTTGCTCGTTCGTAGCCTTGGCACATAGAGCCGCAGTCGGGCACGAATCCGAACTCGGTAGGGCAAACCCAATCGGGATTGGTCGCGTAATAGGGTAAATCGAATTCGGTAAGCATTTTACAAGTCGTAAGCATTTTTTCGCCCGTAATTTCGGGGTCGTAAGCCACTAAAATCGCGCGGGCTTCGCTTGTGTATTCCGTAGTAACGTTTAAACCGCCGTCTAAACATTCTTTTATAAACGAGCGCGTGCCTTGCGCGAAAATCAAATCGTTTTTATGTTTTTCGTTCATCAAAAGCACTGCTGCCTGAGCCGAAGTGAAAAAGTTTTTTTCGGTTACGGTATTTAGCCCTAAATTATGCAACTTTTTTTCGTAATCGCGGGCGGAACGCGAGGCGTTGTTGGTTATAAAAACGAAAGTTCCGCCGTTTTTTTGGATTTTTTCCAGTAGCTCGGCAACCCCTTCGAATAATTTGTTGCCGAGATAAATGGTGCCGTCCATATCTAAAAGATACAGCTTTTTTTTAAGTAACGCAGACGCGTCTTTCCCGTAATAATCTTTAAGCATTTAAAAATATAACCGCCTTAAAAATTGCCCGAAACTATCAAATCGGCGCCGTCTGAAATATTTTTTACGAGCACGTCGCCGATTTTTACCGAGCAATCGCATTTAGTGTTTTTGATAATTTCCATAACCTGAAAAATTTGCGTTTTTTTAACGGGCATGCTCGTTTTTACGGGAATCATTTCGCCGTTATAAGCTCTTACCGTGCTCGTAACCACGCGTTTGGGGCAAATAACTTCGTTTTCGGCATAAAGTTTTCCGCGCGGACACGAATTGCCGGTTACGCTTTTAATTTTGCAGTCTTGAGTTTCTACGGTTATTTCGCAGCCCATGGGACATTCGATGCAAGTTAACGTTTTAGTCATTTTGTGCCTCCAATTCGACCGTTATTTCGCCGCTCGCTCGGGCTAATTCGTCTTTAAGCAGCAAAAGATTTTCCATTTCGCCGGGAACGGCGATTTTTTTGTTCTTTTTTGCTATGATTTTATCGCCGTTTCGCGCAATAATCGTGCAATTTTTAAAAGTGTTTGTAACGCGGAAAAATACTTTTACGTTACCGTCGACGCTTACGTCTATTTTTTGAGGGCATACGTAGGAAATATTCGCGCCGTTATTCACGCAAATTTCTTCGCCTCGTTTTTTGCCGTTTAATGCGTAATCCGCGGCGTAACGCCCGGCAAGTTCGGCTTCTTCGGAAACGAAATCGACTAAGTCGTGAACTTGAAGCACGTTGCCGCACGCGAAAATGCCGTCTATCGAAGTTTCGCGCGTTTGGTTGACTATCGCGCCGCGCGTTCGCGGCGAAAGCTCTATGCCCGCGCTTTTAGTTAGTTCGTTTTCGGGAATCAAGCCGACCGAAAACAGCACCGTGTCGCAATCGAAGTGTATTTCCGTCCCCGCGACGGGGCGTTTGTTTTTATCTACTTCGGATACGACCACTCCGGTTACGCGTTTTTCGCCTTCGATTTTAGTAATGGTATGATTTAAATAAAGCGGGATATCGAAGTCGTCTAAGCATTGCGCTATATTGCGTTTTAATCCGCTCGAGTAGGGCATTATTTCGCATACGGCAAGCACTTTGGCGCCTTCTAAAGTCATTCTGCGCGCCATAATCAGCCCGATATCGCCCGAGCCGAGTATTACCACGCGCTTTCCGGGCAAAAATCCCTTTACGTTAACGTATTTTTGCGCAGTGCCGGCAGAATAAATTCCCGCCGGGCGCGTTCCCGCAACGTTAAGCGCGCCGCGACTGCGTTCTCTGCATCCCATGGCGAGTATAACCGCTTTTGCTTGCAACTCTATTACGCCTTTTTCGGAGTTTATAATCGTGATTTTTTTATCGGAAGAAAGTGAAAGAACTGTCGTGTTTAGCCAAACTTCTATTTTTCTTTTGCGAACTTCGCTAACGAATCGCGCCGCGTATTCCGGGCCGGATAAACTTTCTTTAAACCTTGCCAAACCGAAGCCGTTATGAATACATTGGTTTAAAATGCCGCCTAGTTTGTGTTCGCGTTCCAAAATCAACACGTCTTCGGCACCGTTATCGTAAGCGGAAATTGCAGCCGCAAGCCCTGCCGGACCTCCGCCGATAATTATAACGTCGAAGGTCGTTTTTATCTGACTTATACTCATTTCGTCACCTCGCCCAATAAAAAAGAATTTCCGCCGCATTTGGTTACTTCGTTTAAGCTTATGTTTAGTTCTTTTGCTATAAGTTCGGCAACGTGCGGTTGGCAAAAACCGCCTTGACATCTACCCATTCCCGCGCGAGTTCTGCGTTTTACGCCGTCAATATCGGTGGCGGGCGGGTTTTCGCGCAGAGCGCGAATAATTTCGCCTTCGGTTATTTGTTCGCAACGGCAAACTATTCTGCCGTAAGCGGGGTCGAGTTTAATAATTTCGTTTTTTTGCTCCGCCGAAAGATTTTTAAAGAAATAATCGGCTTTTCTGGTGCCGTTAAAGTTTTTGTTTTCGTTAAGCGGAATAATTTTGCCTATAAAATCGTTTACTACGTATTCCGCAATCGCGGGCGAAGCCGTCAGCCCCGGAGATTCTATCCCCGCAACGTGAATTACGCCTTTAAGGGTTTCGCTTTCTTTAATTGTAAAATCGTGTTCGTCGGAATAAGCGCGAATTCCCGCGAACGAAGTAATCGTGTTGAAAAGCGGCGGGTTTTTGCACATTTTATTTACTTTTTCTTGCACGAATTTAAGTCCGTCGGGCGTGGTTTCAGTGTTAGGGGAATCGCTTTCTTCCGCCGTCGGACCTAATAATATATTGTTGTCTACCGTGGGCGTTACCAAAATGCCTTTTCCTAGCTTAGTCGGGGTAAAAAACAGGGTGTGGCTTACGAAATCGCCGCTTTCGCGGTCGAGCAAAATATATTCGCCTTTTCTGCCGTTTGTTTTTATTTCGTCGTCGGTAAGCTCCGCTATTTTTCCGCTCGAAAGCCCGGCGCAATTAATTATAATTTTGCCCTGAACTTCGCCGCCCGTTTTAGAGTAAACCGAGTAACCGTCGCTTAATTCGTTAATTTTTACTACTTCGAAGTTAGTATAAAGCTTCGCGCCGTTATCCATGGCGTTGCCGATTGCTGCAATCGTAAGCTCGTAGGGACATACGATTCCGCCGGTCGGCGCGTATAAAGCGGATAAAGCTTCGTCCGAAATATTTTTTTCCAGCTTTTTAAGTCGTTCGCGGTCTATTATTTCCAATCCTTGCACGCCGTTTTGTTCGCCGCGCGTTTTAAGCTCGTTAAGAGTATTAATTTCGTCTTGCGAAAAAGCAACTACAAGCGAGCCGTTTTGTTTATATTTAACGCCGAGCTCCGAGCAAAGCGCGGGCATCGCTTTATTGCCTAAAACGTTGAATTTAGCTTTTAAAGAGCCGATTTTTGCGTCGAAT
>CAZNKA010000116.1:0-3843 GCA_964573495.1 uncultured Acidiphilium sp.
TATTAGCAATCGAGCCAGCCTTCTTTATATTGAACGCCGAAAGCTTTTGCGATTTCTTTAAGATTTTCGTCCGTAATAACGTTTTTAATATCGAGATGAGCCACTTTAAGATACATATCGGCAGCTTTTTCTGCGGTTTCGATAAGCCCGAAAGCTTCGTCTAAATCGGCGCCGGCGCCGTAAATTCCGTGATGCGCCCAAACGATAAGGCGGAAATCTTTCATTTTAGCGGCAGTTGCCTCGCCTATTTCGTTAGTACCGCAAAGCATCCAAGGCAAAACGCCTATACCGTCGGGGAATACTACCATACATTCGGTTTCCATTCTCCAGATAGTTCTGGTGAATTCGCGTTCTTCGAGCGAGTGAACGAAAGTCATTGCGACGAGATTATTCGGATGGCAGTGCATGATGACGCGGTTTGCGGTGTTTTGTTTAAGCCTTTCGATATGACTCATAAGGTGCGCGGGAAGTTCGCTGGTAAATCTTCCGCCGTCTTTATATCCCCACAAAAGTTCGGCTACATCGCCGCTTTTAGCTATTCTGATGATACCGAGATTGGTTTCGGGATCGCCTTCTACGTTTTTAAAATATTTACCGGTACCGGTAACCAAAAATAACTTTCCGACGAGTTCGGGCGCCTTGAAGCTTATGGGAATTTCGCGAACTACTTTGTTTAAATCGAGATAATCCTTAACCTCGTCTTCTTCGAGCATAAGCGAAACGTTGCCGCCGTTGCGTTCGTCCCAACCTAAACGATACATGTTCGAGCAGGTTGCCGTAAATTGTTTTAAAAATTTACTTTCTAAAATGTTTTTCATAAAAAATTTATCTCCCTTGCGCGCCGCGCAATTTTTTTATCGATTTTTCCGATTTTTCCGATTTTTCTGATTTTTCTGATTTTTATCGTATCTTTAAACCGTGCGGAATTTCCGTTCGGTTACAAGCAAAAGCTATGCTATGCGTTAGCCTTTTTTTGAAGCATCAAATTACCTATCGACGTAGCCTCGATTGGCAATGCGACCACTTCTTTGCCCGTAAGCTCTGCGGTTAAAGCGTTTAAAAATTTATTTTTCGCGCCGCCGCCGACGATATATATTTTATTATAGCGTCTGCCGGTTACTTCTTCGATTTGTTTTACGGTCGCCCCGTAGCCGTACGCGAGCGAACGATACGCCGCGCGATAAAAATCGCCGTCCGTTTTAGGAGCAGCTTCGCCGCGTGCCGTGAAATACTCGGTTATGGCGGCGTTCATGCAATCGGGCGCGGTAAATAAATCGTCGTTTACGTCGAACACGCCGTTAAATTCGCTTTTTGCAGCCAAAGCGGTCATTTCGTCGAAAGATTTTTTGAATTCTTCGTGCAAACGAACGTTTATCCACATGCCCGTAATGTTTTTCAAAAAGCGGATATACCCCACGCCGCCTTCGCAAGCGAAATTATATTTTTTAGCGACCGCGTCGGTTATGGGTTCGGGAATTTTAACGCCCACGAGGGACCAAGTGCCGCTGGAAACTATAACGGAGTCCGGCTCGGAATCGACGGCTTCGAAAGCGCTTGCCGTATCGTGCGAGGCACACAAAACGACTTTGGTTTGCCCGCCCACTTCGGCGGCGACTTCTTCGGATAACGCCCCTATCGTCTCGCCCGCTAAATGAAGTTCTTTGAATAATTCTTGCGGAAGCCCCAACGCCTCGGTAATCGTTTTATCGAATTGGCGGGTTTTCGCATTTACAAGCCCCGTCGTGGAACCTTGAGTGTATTCTTTTACTTTTTTGCCTGTTAATTTATAGTTTAAATATTCGGGCAACATCAAAAAGTCCGTAGCTCCGACCAGCTTGCCGCTTAACTTATCGGCGTAAAGCTGATAAATCGTGTTAAACGACTGGAATTGCGTGCCCGTTATTTCGTAAAGCTTATCGAACGGAATTTTTTCATGCACGAGCGGAATGGTTTTTTGCGTGCGCGAATCGCGATAGCTGACGCACGGCAAAATTTCTTCGCCTCCGCGAAGTAAAACGTAATCTACGCCCCAAGTATCTATCGCCAAACTCTCAATTTCTTCAAAGCGAGAAAGCGCGATTTTTATACCTTCTTTAACGTTTGCGAAAAGTTTTTTAACGTCGCAAACAAGCGTTCCGTTTTCGTCCTTTTTAAAGCCCGTTTCGAACCTAAAAACCTCGGTCAAAACGCCGTCGGAATCGACGATATGTCTGCCGCTGGTGGCGCCTATATCGATTGCAAGAAAATTTTTCATATATTCCTCCCGCGGAAAATCCGCGTTTGTTTTTTAGTTTCTTCGTTTATATATTTTGCGATGCGCGTTTCGTTGCGTTGCACGGCATTTCGCGTTACATTGCTCGGCGTTACGCGTTTTTTTAAATTTGTTTTTTAATTACTAATTGCGTTGAGCCGTGTGTTTTTCGCATACGACGCCTATTACGATATAATTTTAACACAGTAAACGAAATATGTCAAAGCAATTCGCAAAAAAGTTAATGCAAACGCGTTTTTTCGGCTATTTTTTACTCGGATTTTAGTTCCGAACGCATAAGCCGCTCTATTTCGCTTTGCGGAGTAGCGTTGCAAAATAGAACGGAATACACCGAATTAATTATAGGCGCGTAAATTCCGTTTTCGTCGGCAATGCGCTTTGCTATTTTGCAAGCGAACACGCCCTCTACCGTTTTTTTATTGTTTTTAAAGAATACATCGGCAGAACTTTCGCCTATTTCTACCCCCGCGGAATAGTTGCGCGAAGTGCGGCTGGAACAAGTGAGCACCAAGTCGCCCACGCCCGCCAAACCGAAGCAAGTTTTTTCGTTTCCGCCGAAAAATTTAACGAAACGCACGATTTCCGCAAGTCCGCGGGTTATAAGAGCCGCGCGAGTGTTCACTTTGCAACCTATTCCGTCAGCAATTCCGCAAGCGAGCGCGATAACGTTTTTTAACGCCGCGCAATATTCCGCGCCTACGGGATCGTCGTTTAAATAGACTTTAAAATATCCGTTAGAGAAAGTTTTTTGCACTTCTTGCAAAACTTGTTTGTTTTCGCCGGTGGCGATTATGGCTGTTTTTTCTTTCGCGGCGACCTCTTTCGCAAACGACGGGCCTATTAACGACACGACGTTTTTGCTATGCTCCGCCAAAAGATTGTTTTTTATGGTGGCGGCAAGCGGAAGCTCGGTCTGCTCGTCGAACCCCTTTGCGAGATTTACTAGCACGCACCCGCTTTTAAGCAAGTTTTTAACGCTTATCACGCTTTGTTTTATAGCAAACGACGGCACCGCAAAAATAACTATATCCGCCCCGCTCACAGCAAAAGTCAAATCGTTCGTAGCACAAACTCCGTCGCAAACGGTAAACTCATCGCCAAAATAAGCAGAGTTTTTTCGGCGCAAATTTATATCGTCGATTTCGCTTTGCTTAATCCCGTAAACGATAACGGAATTACCGTTGCCCGCGAGCAAATCGGCAATAGCCGTTCCCCACGCGCCGGAACCGAGCACGCAAATTTTTTTTGATATTTGATTTTTATCCATTTTTATCTCCGAAAGGCAACGCCGAGCGCTTACCCCTAGCATTCGTAATTGCCTACGAATATTATACAATGTGTATCGAAAATAATCAACCCCGAACGGCAAAAAAAGAAAAATAATTTGTTTTTTATGGTTTTTTTGCTTGCAAATTTCGCGCAGATATAGTAAAATGTAAAAGCTATGGGGGCGTAGCCCAGTTGGTTAGAGCGCCTGCTTGACATGCAGGAGGTCAATAGTTCGAGTCTATCCGTCCCCACCAATCGGAACCGCGGTCGAACCCGTGGTTCCTTTTCATTTGTGTTAAAGG
>CAZNKA010000117.1:0-3730 GCA_964573495.1 uncultured Acidiphilium sp.
CGCTAAAAAGTAATCCGCTTTGTTTTTTTGCAGGGCAAATTACCGGGGTTGAAGGGTACGTCGAAAGCGCGGCATCCGGGTTAATGGCGGCAATCAACATGCATTGCCGGTTAAGCGGAAAAGCGTTGCCCGATTGGGATTCTAACACTGTTTCGGGTGCACTTGCATGCTATGTTGCAACCGAGAATTCTGATTTTCAGCCTATGAACGCAAATTACGGAATTCTTTCGCCCTTAGCTTTATTTTTAAAAAACAAATCGGAAAAAAGAATAAAGCTTGCCGAGCGTGCATTGAATAAAGTATCGCAAATAAAAAGCTTGCTCGATTAGTTTTCGGGCTTAATTAACGTTTTTATAAAGAGGTAAATATGAGTATTGAATTTCACGGAACTACGATTTGCGGCGTAACACGCAACGGAATTACTGCAATTGCGGGTGACGGGCAGGTTACGATGGGTGAAAGCGTAGTTTTTAAAAATAATGCCGTTAAGGTAAGAAGAATATACAACGACCAAGTAATTTTAGGCTTTGCCGGTTCGGTTTCGGATGCGTTTTCACTTACCGAGCGTTTCGAAGGGATGTTGAATAAGTATTCGGGTAATCTCATGCGTAGCGCTGTAGAGCTTGCCGAGCTTTGGCGAAACGATAAAATGCCGCGCAAGTTGGAGGCGATGATGATAGTTGCCGATAAAAACACTATGCTTATTTTATCGGGCTCGGGCGAGGTTATCGAACCGGACGGTGGCGTTTGTGCTATCGGAAGCGGCGGTAATTACGCTTTGGCGGCTGCAAAAGCTTTGATTGAAGAAACCGATTATTCTGCAGAGGAAATCGCGAAAAAAGCACTTTTAATTGCAAGCAAAATTTGTATTTTTACCAACGATAATATTAAGGTGGAGGTAATTGAACAATGAATTTTACACCGAGAGAAATCGTTAACGAGCTTGATAAATATATAATAGGGCAAAGCGAAGCTAAGCGCGCAGTGGCTATTGCGTTAAGAAATCGCTACCGCAGAAGCAAACTTCCGCTAGAGCTCATGGAAGAAGTAACGCCTAAAAATATCATAATGAAAGGGCCTACCGGTGTGGGTAAAACGGAAATCGCCAGAAGGCTTGCGAAATTGGTAAAAGCTCCTTTTATTAAAGTTGAAGCAACAAAATATACCGAGGTCGGTTACGTCGGGCGCGATGTGGAATCTATGGTTCGCGATTTGGTAGAAAGCTCGATAAGGCTTGTAAAAGACGAATATATGCACGAAGTAAACGCAAAAGCTTCTGCCGTAGCCGATAAAAGGCTTTCAAAAGTCGTTTGTGCCGCCTTTAATGAAAATCGTGCGGAAGGTGTTGAAGAAATTAACCCGAATCGCGCTTTAGACGGCATAAAAGACGGAATTTACGATGAAATGATTGTCGAAATCGAAGTTAAAGACGTGCCTAAGCCCATGGAAGTTGTCCCCGGCGGTGCGGAAATCAATATCGGCACTATTTTCGGAGATATGCTGCCGCAGCGCAAAAAGAAAAAGCGCATGTCAGTTAAGGAAGCGCGTAAAATCTATATAGAAGAGGAATCCGAAAAACTTATCGACGACGATGCCGTTGTCGCGGAAGGTGTGCGTAGGGCAGAGCAAGAAGGGATAATATTCATCGACGAAATAGATAAAATTGCAGGTAAATCCGATAAAAACAGCGGTCCCGACGTTTCGCGCGAAGGGGTTCAACGCGATATTTTGCCTATAGTCGAAGGTTGTAGTGTTCAGACAAAATACGGAATGGTTAAAACCGATTATATTCTATTCATCGCGGCGGGTGCTTTCCATGTTGCTGCCGTTAACGATTTAATACCCGAACTTCAAGGCAGATTTCCTATTACGGTCGAGTTAAAAAGTTTAACTAAAGACGACTTCGTTAACATTTTAACAACGCCAAAAAACGCTATAACGATGCAATATGAACGACTTTTGGCTGTCGATAACGTAAAGCTTAATTTTACAACAGACGGAATCGACGAAATCGCAACGCTTTCTGCCGCGATAAACGAACAATCGGAAGATATCGGTGCACGCAGGTTGCATACGGTGATGGAAAATCTTTTAAACGACGTATCGTTTAATGCTTGCGGTGAGCATCCTTTGGTTGAAATCAATATAGATAAGGCATACGTAGACGAACATTTAGATGACGTCGTTAAAAAACAAAATCTTAAAAAATACGTTTTATAATTAAATTATTTTTGCTAAAGGAGCAGCTTAAGAATGATAAGCATTCCAAAGGGTACAAAAGACGTTTTGCCCTCAGAGTCATATAAATGGCATTATGTTGAAAGTTTAATATGCGAAGTAGCTGAAGCTTTTTGCCTTAAAGAGGTTAGAACTCCTACCTTCGAGCATACCGAACTGTTTTTACGCGGCGTTGGCGATACTACCGACGTTGTTAATAAAGAAATGTATACTTTTACCGATAAAGGCAACCGTTCTATTACGTTAAAACCGGAAGGAACGGCCGGCGTTGCACGCGCTTTTATCGAAAACGGACTTTTTAACGGTGTTTTGCCGCTAAAAATGTATTATCAGACTCCCGTTTTTCGCTATGAACGTCCGCAAGCCGGCAGACTGCGCGAACATCATCAATTCGGCGTTGAAATTTACGGGGCAAAAGGTGCCGATACTGATGCCGAGGTAATTTTAATTGCTTATACGATGCTAAAAAAAGCGGGGCTCAGCGTTGAGTTAAACATCAATTCAATCGGGTGCCCCGAATGTCGCAAAAAATATAATGCCGCGCTTAAAGAATATCTTGCAACTAGCTTGGATAAAATGTGCGCTGTTTGTCGCGAGCGTTTTGAAAAAAACCCTTTGCGTATTTTAGATTGCAAAGAAGAACAATGCCACGAACTATGCGCTACCGCTCCGAAAATAACCGATTATTTATGTGACGATTGCGCAGAGCATTTTAACAGTTTGCAAAAATATTTAAAGCTCGCCGGAGTGTCGTTTAAAATTAACCCGAATATCGTAAGAGGGCTCGATTATTACACGAGGACGGTATTTGAGTTCGTTACAACCGACTTAGGTTCGCAAGGAACGGTTTGCGGTGGAGGCAGATACGATAATTTGGTTTCGCAGTTGGGTGGCGCAAGCGTTCCGTGTGTCGGATTCGGAATGGGGTTAGAGCGTTTATTAATGTTAATGGAAAATAAAGGCGTTTTACCTATCGACAACGAAAAGCCGTGCTTGTTTATCGCAGCGATGGGTGATAAAGCTGCCGAATGTGCTTTTTTATTGTGTTCTTCCTTACGCGAAGCAAGTATTTCTTGTGACGTAGATCATATGGGGCGCAGTGTTAAAGCTCAATTCAAATATGCCGATAAAGTCGGGGCAAAATACGTTCTTACGATAGGTGACGACGAATTAGTTAATAAGGCGGCGGTTATAAAAAGAATGGATAACGGCGAAAAAATAGAAATCGAACTTAACGCCGATAGTATTTTAAAAGCTATTTCTTAAATTATATAAAATGCTCGAATACGAATTACTGCGTTCTTCACGCAAAAGCATTTGTATTACTGTTGAAAAAGACGGAAAAGTAATTGTAAGAGCGCCTAATTATGCAAAAAGTTCTGAAATCGAGGCGTTTGTAGTTAGTAAGCAAAAATGGATAAATAATGCGATAACCCGCGTAAATGAAGCTATTAAGCCTCCCGCATTTAAAAACGGTGCCATATATTCAATA
>CAZNKA010000118.1:0-3721 GCA_964573495.1 uncultured Acidiphilium sp.
CTTTTTCGACTTGCAATTTGCGCTTGATAACTATTCCCGACGGCATTAAGGTAATAGACGAGGACGCGTTTTCTTATAATTCCGATTTAAAAGAAATAGTTTTCGGAAAACAACTTACTAAAATAGGCGCGCGCGCGTTTTTTTCAAGTAAAAGTCTTACGAAGATAGAGATTCCCGCATCGGTAAAAACTATTGAGGAAGCCGCTTTTTACGGAGCTGAAAGTTTAAAGGAAGTCAAACTTAACGAGGGTTTAGAGTATATCGGACGCGATTGTTTTGCCCGTTGTAAACTTTTGAAAAAAATCGTCGTTCCTTCAACCGTAACTAAAATAGGATACGGTGCTTTTCCCGATGAAAAGGGCGTGACGGTGTACTGTAAAGACCCGTCGATTATTCCTACCGATTGTAAAGCGAAGATAGTCGTTTTATAAGGTTATATTTTTACCGTAAAAGTTCGCGTAAACGTCGATAATCGACCTATATGCGGGCTTTTGCTTGAAAAATAAGAGGAAAATTTTAAATTTATTATGCAAAAAAAACGTTGACACGAATAAAAATTTAGTATATAATGAAATTCCCGAAAATATTTTAACGAGGTAAGGTGATGAAAAATGCGTATAGCGATAGTCGAAGACGAGGTAAAAGAAGCCGAGTTTTTAAAAAAGTGTATACATAAATGGATTGAAGAAAACAAATTCGAATACGCCGATAAAACGGACGTAGTAGTTTTTAATAACGGCGTCGATTTTTTGACCGGCTACAAATCTATTTACGATATAGTTTTTATGGACGTTGAAATGCCTTTTATCGACGGCGTTCGTTCCGCTAAGAAACTGAGAGAAATGGATTCCGACGTTACTTTGATTTTCGTTACGCGCATGTCGCAATACGCGATTACCGGGTATGAAGTAGCCGCTTTCGATTACGTATTAAAGCCGATTAACTATTCTCGGTTTTCTTCGATGATGAAAAGGCTTTTAAGAAATCGTCGCATAAAAAACAGTTCGGCGACGTTAGCGGTAAAAACTCAGTACGGATTAAAAATGATACCGTTTAATCGCATCGAATACGTGGAAGCCGTCGGGCACAAAATATACGTTCATGCCGATGAAGTGGTTTTAACCTACACTAGTTTATCCGATCTCGAAAAAAGATTTCCCGAAGACGCTTTCGTACGCGTAAGCAGCGGTTTTATTGTCAACCTTGCCTTCGTTACGCGCGTGGGTAAAAATTCTCAAATTTTTATCGGCGATTATCCGATAGTTATGTCAAGGACTAAAAAGCAGATAGTTTTGACTAAACTCGCCGCTTATTTAGGAGGAAACAAATGAGTCCGTATTTTACCGACCTTTTGGAATATTTTTGGAACGGCTTTTGTTGCTTTGCATACGCGTACCTATTTATGAAACACGCCGAAAAAAAACAAAATTTTCCTTTAAGGCTGTTTATTTGTATCGTCGTATACGTTGCGATAATTTCGTTGCTTAGTCTTTTGTCGCTCGTCGGCATAGACGGTACTCGCAAATTTTATACTCACTCGGTCATAATGGTTTGTCCCTACGTAATTTTTGGCATATGCTATAAATCCGACTGGATAAACGTCGTTTTTATAGGCTTTTTAAGCGTGGTATTGCACCACAGTTCCCGTCTTGCGACCAATTTATTGGGACTTATGCTTCAATATTACGGCGCCGTATCGTCGGTTACACTCGGACTTAAGTATTTATTGCGTATAACGGTGTTTATCGCGTTGTATCTTATTTTGAATAATTTCGTCGTAAAAAACGTTAAAATTAAGATTGACAAAAAATCTAGATTGCAAACGGTATTGTTTTTTTTCATAGTCGGTTCCGTCGTTATGTTGTTAAGCGTTTTCGACGAAATAATTCGCAACAGCGATATGAAAATTTATTTTTTCTTCATAATATGTCAAATCGCGTGCTGCTTACTGATCGTTTTTATGCAAGTAACGTTTATTAAAAAAACGCAAGCGGAAATAGAAACGGCTATCGTAGAGCAGTTGGTTGTAAGAGACCACGAGCAATTTTCAAAATATAAAGAAAACATAGAAATCATAAACGAAAAGTGCCACGATATCAAACATCAAATGGTAAAAAACGATTTTGCTCGTGATGAAGTTTCGTCCGCGATTTCCGAATACGACGCAACCGTCAGAACGGGTAACGCCGCTTTGGATATCGTTTTGACGGAAAAAAGTTTGCGTTGCGGTATAAAAAAGATTTTGTTTACTTGCGTGGCTGACGGCAAAGTTCTTTCGTTTATGAGCGCGGCGGATATTTGTTCTTTGTTCGGCAACGCTTTGGAAAACGCTATGGAAAGCGAAGAAAAATACGACGAAGACAAGCGTTTTATATCTGTAACGGTAAAAACCGTAGACAGTTTTGCCGTTTGCCATATAGAAAACTACTTCGACGGGGTGATAGAATTACGAGACGGCTTGCCCGCTTCCGTAAAAGGGGACGACCTTTATCACGGCTTCGGTATGAAGTCTATGAGGCGTACCGTCGAAAAATACGACGGTTCCATGTCTTTCTCGGTAAAAGACGATATGTTCCAATTAGATTTTCTATTTCCGCTTTAATCATAAAGAAACAAAAATTTCAACGGAAAGTTTTTCCTTACGGGAAAGACTTTTCTTTTTTTGTCGTTTTCGTGCAGTTTTTACGATACACCTTGCAAAGTACGCCGAAAATCTTGTAAAGTAGGAAATACCTATTGCAATTTTTTTATAAGGATTTATACTTTTATATGAATGACGGCGAAAATGCCGAAAAAGGAGTAAAATTTATGAAACACATCAAAATACTTGTAATCGCACTTTTAACGTGCACGCTTTTACTCGGTTGCTTATCTTTAACCGCTTGCGGTGCTAAAGAAAAGACTTATATCGCTTCCGCATCTTTTAACGACGATAATCCCGCCGGTTCGGAGATTTTGACCGGCAGTTCTATGGCAAAAGTCGAAACCGTACTCGTTGTTAACGGCGATACGTATACCCTTACGAAAACTTCTTACGGCGCAGTCGAAGAAGATACCTCTAAGGTCGTAGAAGGCAAATGGTATACCGCTTATAAGATGGCATTCCAATTCGTTTTCGAAGGAAGTTGCACCGTTGACGGAGACAAAGTCGTTCTTTCCGTTCCTACTTCCGCAAAGAAACTTTGCTATTATCAATTCGACGTACACGCAAAATATCCTTCCAGATTCCCCATCGTTACCACCGTTCACGGAAGCCAAGAAGATATAGCGACTACTACTTCCGACGTAGTAACTTTAAGCGCTACCGACGCCGAAATGATTTATTTCAACTGCTTATACATTCAAACCAATTCCGGTGACGCAGTTAAAGCACAAACTTATACCGTAAAAGACGGCGCAATCGTTTCCGTATCCTAATATTAAGAAGAATTTTATTTTTCGAAAGGCAATAATCGAAAAGACTATTGCCTTTCTAAATATTTTTTAATGTAAGAGGTAAATAATGAAGAAAAAAATGACCAAAAAGTTTAAAGTAACTTGGATTACCGTCGCTTCTATTTTGGCGGTTTTCGCAATTTGCTTGAATATCGCATGCGGTATTTTTTGGCAAACGTTTAATTCTTTCGTAGATCAAGGTCAAATGCAAACCGGTAACGGAGCCGAATATTACGAAATGAAATACGAACGCACTACCGAAGGTAAAAAGGCTGCTCAAGCAAAC